>JAUYDO010000200.1 GCA_030691835.1 Dehalococcoidia bacterium
ATAGAACTTGACTATTCAAAGTGAAACCACCCTGCAAAACCCAAAATGGTGGAGCGGAAAAGTCATTCTACGATATCCGGTCCGGGATTCCCCAAATTCATCAAGGTATACGCTCAGGCAGAGGGCGAGGAAGAGATAGTCTGGGCGACGGTAAGCTTTGACACCATCGCTTATGCCCGTAAAATCCTTCGGGTTAAAGAGGCGGGTAACGGGAAACTTATCGCTGAAGAATACCAGAAGCTAGCGGCCTCAAGCACAAGATGAGATGATAGGCAAAAAGCTGGCTCTCAGCACTTGGCAAATACTCTTTACAAAAGTCCCGATATGTGCTAGTCTTGGCATTAATCCAGTATAATACCTAGTGACTCTAAGTATATGTTATACTGATTGATAGTCTAGAAAAGCGGTGAATGAGGTGAGTTGAGATGGCACAGAGACGAGAACTAATAAAGGGCAGTATTGATTCCCTGCTCCTTTGTCTGATAGTTGAACAGCCAATGTACGGCTACCGGATAATTAAAGAACTGGAAAGCCGGAGCCAGGGATACTTCAAGTTCAAAGAAGGTACTCTATACCCGGCTCTGCACAGGCTGGAGAAGTCAGGCTTGATTCAAGGTAGATGGCAGGTTCTCTCCACCGGTCAGCAGAGGAAGTACTACTCCATGACCGCTAAGGGTAAAGCGAGTCTGGCTGACAGCAGGACAAAGTGGTTGGACTTCCTTTCGGCGGTGAGTATGATAATCAGACCGTCGGAGGCCTGACGGAGGTGTTGACGGAAGTGACGACCATCATAAGTCACTATCTGGATACCGTTAGCTACAGTCTCAAGCTCGATATATCGACGAAGCGAGAGGTAATCCGCGAGCTTGCGTCGCATATTGAGGATAGAATCGATGAGCTAAGAAAAACCGGACTTCTAGAAGAGGAAGCGGCTAAAGCCTGCATCCGGCTCCTCGGTCCCGCCAAGCTAGTCGCCCGCCAGCTATACGAAGCTTACAGCCAGGGTACGTGGCGTCAGGCTCTGTTCGCCTCCCTCCCGCATATACTTTTCGGCTTCCTCTTTATCCTCAACTGGTGGCAGGATATCGGCTGGCCTATCATCCTCCTCATAATGGTGCTGAGTACCGCGGTCTGGGGGTGGTGGAAGGGCAAGCCGAACTGGCTGTTCCCCTGGCTCGGTTACTCCCTGATGCCTGTTATTGCCGCCGGTCTGCTATTGCTGTACCTGCCCAGAGCACTATCCTGGGTGGCTGTCGTATTCTATTTTCCGCTGGCATTGTGGCTTTTCTATCGTATCATCACCCAGGCAATAGTTAAGGACTGGCTGTACCTGTCACTGATGCTTTTGCCCATTCCCATAATTGCCGGGTGGTTCGTTGCGATGGAGTGGATGGGCGAATTCCCGGAGCACGCACTTGAGCGCCTTCACTATTTTGCGCCCTGGATAGGGGTGAGCTTCATGGCTCTGGGACTGGCGGTGGTCACCTTTGTCCGCTTGCGCAGGCGATGGCTCAAGATTTCCGTCCTCTTCGTAGCTGGAGTCACCACGCTATCACTGGTTGCCTTATATGCCTGGGGTAGACTCGAACTGGTAATTTTCCTTGCCCTGCTCCTGATGATGGTGAGCATCTTTCTTGTTCCGGCGCTCCTGGAAAACGGGGTGCGCTCCGGCAGGTGGGGCAAAGTGTTTGAACAGCGCCCGATGGCTTAGTCCTGGCGGAAAGGTATCGTATGCGGCAGGTCACTATTGTCTCGGATAGCCTTTCATGTCTTACCGCAGATTTCATTGAGCAATATGGAATAGACATTATACCATTGAATTTCTACTCCGGCGGCAAGGTTTACCGGGACACGGTGGATGTTACCACAAAAGAGGCTTACGAGATATTCCTCAAAGAGCCTGATGCTTTCAGGACTTCACCGGCTTCTCCGGAGGAATGCTTCGAGGTGTTCCGTAGGGCTAGCCCAAAAGCCCAGAGTATCATGTGTGTGACCGCATCGGTGAAGCTGACAGCGCTATTCGATATGGCTCGACTCGCCGTGGAGCGAGCAAAAATGGAGCTACCCAGGACCACCGTACGTATTCTTGACTCAGGGATGGCGACCGCCGCAGAGGGGCTGGTTGTTCTGGCAGCGGCGAGAGCCGCCGCGGCAGGTAATGGACTGGAAGAGGTAGCAAAAGCCGCGGAAGAGATGAAGAAAAAGGTAGGAGTAATAATTCTGCTGGATACGATGCGTCATGTATACCGCTCCGGAAGGATACCCAAGATAGCCGCGCGTGCCGCATCTGTGCTCAATATCAGACCGCTGTTGACCATCTCTTCCGGTATGGTTCACTTTGTTGGCGCGGTCAGGAGCCGGAAACACGGCATTGAACGCCTTATCGAATCAATGCGACACAGAGTCGGGGGGAAGCCGGTGCACGTCGCTGTTATGCACGCCTATGCTCCGGAAGAAGCGGTTCGACTGAAAGAACTGGTAGCTTCGGAGTTCAAGTGCACTGAGCTCTGGATAAGCGAGTTCAGCCCGCTAATGGGCTATTCCTGCGGCACCGGAACGCTGGGACTCGCCTTCTATCCTGTAGAATAAAAGAGTCTGCCTATATACATACCACACATTTCCAATAGTTTTTTGACTAGCCCCTTAGCTCGAATTGTACCTGTCCACCAAGCAAACAGCACAGTTTTGTATTATAATTCCTAAAAGTGGACGATTCACGACAGGTTCGGCTTCTTTCCGATGTTCAGCGGCTGGCGGGTAGCCTGGCTACACTGCCCGAACCGGTTGCCAGACCGGTCGTAGTTGCCGTCAGCGGTCTGCCCGGCACCGGGAAATCCTATTTCAGTGCCCGGCTGGTGGAGAGACTCCCGGTGGTCATCCTGGAGAGCGACTCACTGCGTAGAGCTCTATTCCCGAACCCCGATTATGGCTGGAGGGAAAGCGCGCGGCTCTTTCGCGCCTGCTACCTGCTAATCGAATCCCTGCTCGTGAAGGGAATCTCAGTTATCCTTGACGCTACGAATCTCGCCGAGCGATACCGTGAAGAGCTTTACCATATCGCAGACAGGGTAGGCGCCAAACTGATTCTGGTCCGTGTCACGGCGCCACCCGGTCTGGTACGCGCGAGGCTTGAAGCCCGTGCCCGAGACCCCTTCAGCACGTCGGAGGCTGACTGGCAAGTCTACCAGGCGATGAAGCCCACGGTGGAACGTATTCGCCGTAAACACTTCGTCGTTGATACCTCCAGGGACATAACGCCCGTCATAGAAAAAATTGTAAGCGAAGCTAAGAAAGGAGCTTGACATGGAAATCAAGGTTATAGCCGGTAACATTCTGGAAAGCAAGAGCAACGTCATAATGGTGAGCTATTTCGAAGAGATGAAGCCGCTCGAAGGTGACATCTCCGCCGTTGATAAGGCTCTGGATGGCGCTATATGGCAGCTCATTGAAAAAGGGGAGATAAAGGGCAAAGCCTGCGAGGTTACGGTCATCTACACACTTGGCAAACTGCCATCAATGAGAGTGGCGGTGGTGGGTCTGGGTAAGAAAGCGGAGGTTACCACGGATAAGGTGCGCAACGCCGTGGCAACTGCGTGCAGGTTAATGCAAAAGAAAAACGCCGATACCGTTGACACCGTGACCCAGGGCGCGGGTATTGCCGGCATAGGCATTGAGGATGCGGCACAGGCGATAACGGAAGGCGCTTTGCTGGGTACATATACCTTTCGCAAGCACATAACCAGGGAGCCTGAGTACAAAGAAATCAAGCAGTTAAGCATTGTCGAGCCTGATAAATCCAGAATTCCGGCACAGGAGCGCGGTTGCCATAAGGGCAGGCTCATCGCTGAAGCAACCAATATTACGCGGGACATGGTCAACGAGCCAGCCAACTTCATGACCCCGACAGATATGGCTGAGATGGCTAAGAAGCTGGCGCAGACCTACGCGCTTGAGGTGACCATCATTGATAGGGAGCAGATGAAAGAGATGGGCATGGGCGGTCTGCTCGGGGTGTCCCAGGGAAGTCAGCAACCGCCGAAATTCATAGTCTTGAAGTACAGGGGGAAAGACTCCGATGAGCTGGATATCGCTCTGGTTGGTAAAGGTATAACCTTTGACTCCGGCGGCATCTCTATCAAACCCTCTGAGAAAATGGACGAGATGAAGGGCGATATGGCGGGCGGCGCTTCAGTTATGCTGGCACTGAGCGCCATCGCACAGCTCAAGCCAAAGCTGAACGTCGCCGCTGTCGTTCCCACCACCGAGAATCTGCCTAGCGGTACCGCGCTGAAGCCCGGTGATATCCTGACCGCCATGAATGGCAAGACCATGGAGATTATATCCACCGATGCCGAGGGCAGGCTCATCCTCGCCGATGCCCTGAGCTACGCCACTAGGAAACTCAAGGCGAAGGCGATAGTTGATGCGGCAACGCTCACCGGGGCTTGCCGTGTTGCTCTGGGAGATATATGCACCGGCGCTTTCACCAACAACCAGGAGCTTGTAGACAAGGTGGTTGCTGCCGGTAAGGAAGCCGGTGAGTGCATCTGGCAGATGCCTATGAATGAAGAGTACAAGGAGCAGAACAAGAGCGACGTGGCGGATATAAAGAATGTGGGTGGCAGAGGGGCGGGCGCGATAACCGCCGCACTGTTCCTGGGCGAGTTCGTGGACAGTACCCCCTGGGTGCACCTTGACATCGCCGGCACCGGCATGGCAGAAAAGGACCGCGGCTACCTGGTCAAAGGCGCCACGGGGGTGCCGGTGAGGACATTCGTCAACCTCGTTATGTCCATGGCAAAGCAGGGTTAATGATACATAAAAAGAGGCATCCGCGAAACGACCAAAATCCCTCTAGTGCTTTACTTCGAGTTTTGCGGGGAACTCATAAAAAACTACTACTGTCGTATAGTTGACTTACATGGTAAAATACTATAAAGGGGCTTCTAGGAGGAGGCGTTAGCATAACATTTTGGACATAAGTTGTATTGTTCTTGTCGGCGGCAAGAGTACCCGTCTGGGACGTAATAAAATTAAGGAGATAATCGGGAATCAAAGTCTGCTGGAAAGGGTGATATCCCGTCTTGCCTGTTTCAAAAGCGAGATTATCGTGGTGACCGCCAGAGCGCCGTCCCTGCCACAGCCCATTGACTACCCGAAACTGAAAGTAGTGAGCGATATTTATCCCGACAAAGGGTCACTGGGCGGGATTTATACCGGGCTCAGGGTTTCGGATTCCTTCCATAGTCTGGTGGTCGCCGGTGATATGCCATTCTTAAACAGGGACCTGCTTGAATATATGATAGAGAATTCTAATGGCTTTGACGTGATAGTCCCCAGACTCGATGGCATATTTGAGCCGCTTCATGCCATTTATTCAAAGAATTGCATCGCTCCCATGGAATCACTGATAAAACAGGATGACCTGCAAATCCTGAAGCTTTTTCCCTTTGTTAAGATGAGATACATCGAGAGAGAAGAGATTGACAGGTATGACCCCCGGCACCTGAGCTTCTTCAACATTAATACGGAAGCTGACCTGAGGGCTGGGGCGGAACTGGCGAAAAGAGAGGATGTGGATGATAAGTGTTGAAGAGGCTTTAGGGAAGATTCTTAGCAGTATACACGTGCTGGATGCTGAAGACCGTCCAATCATGGAGTGCCTCGAACAGGTCCTGGCTGAGGATATACACTCCGACGTAAATGTGCCCCCGCTCGATAACTCGGCACTGGACGGCTATGCGGTCAGGTCGAGTGACATCGTGGGAGCCAGCAGTCAAAGTCACGGAGTACTGCGTGTCATTGATACCGTCATGGCTGGCTCTATTTCCAGGAGGGTTGTGGAGCCGGGTA
>JAUYDO010000260.1 GCA_030691835.1 Dehalococcoidia bacterium
AATTGAGTCCCCAGAGCACGATGCATGCCGGTGGATACTCGTAGTCGGGAAGCGGCATAAACCCGAGTGTAATTGTCGCCGCGATGTGCCGGGGCTGATAACAGACATGAGACATCGCCGCGACATTTGGCGTCCCGAAGCAATTGGTGAAGCGCTCCGAGTAGCCATCCTGGTAACCCTTGGCGCAGCCGCGCAGCAGGGCTACCGATTCAGCGCCATGTTTTTCCTTTGTCCTGTCCAGTTCTGCTGATATGGTATCCAGAGCCTCATCCCACGAAATCCGTCCCCACTTGCCCTCACCTCTTTCGCCCGCCCTCTTTAACGGGTACTTGAGACGCTCCGGGTGGTAGAGGTATTCCAGTGAAGCCTGCCCTTTGACGCAAATTGCCCCGTAATTTATTGGGTTATCCGGGTCGCCCTCCACGCGGATGGGTCTGCCGTCTCTGGTATAAACCAGTACGCCGCAACCGGAGTTGCATAATTCGCAGGTGCTTCTTATTATCTCTTCCGCATTCATCTTCTGCTCCTAACGTTTTTAGTTTTTTTCTCGGCGCATCGCGGATATGCAAAAGGATACACCCCGTCTGAGCGGGAAGTCAAGTTGTCGATGCTGTATCACAACCTCATTGACAATCCTGAACAGTGTGGTAGAATAAGCCTACACCTATTCGTGTACCATCATTATTAACCTTATACACCTTATCAGGACTGCTTTTGCCGGGATTATCGTAAGCAAGGAGATAAAGATGTCAAACCAGAAAGGGTCACAGCCGGTCTATAAAATCAAGGAAAAAAAGAACGTGTACGCGCCGATGCGTGACGGCGTGCGCCTGGCTGTTGACATCTTCCGCCCCGAAGCTAAAGGTAAATTCCCCGCGTTGCTGGCATTATCACCTTATGGCAAGGATATTCAGCACGCAATACCACCGCAGGGACCCGGTTCGTTTTATTCTTTCGGGTCTCTGGAAGCCGGGGACACAAATTACATTGTGCCGCGCGGCTACGCTCATATTATCGGTGACATCAGGGGTACGGGTAAATCTGAAGGCAAGTACAAATGTATGTTCTCCAAGCAAGAGGCAGAAGATGGCTATGACCTGGTTGAGTGGATTGCCCGCCAGCCCTGGTGCGACGGCAATGTGGGCATGATAGGCATATCCTACTACGCAACCGAGCAACTGATTGTAGCCACTGAACAGCCGCCCCACCTCAAGGCAATATTCCCCTTTGACGCTCCCGGCGACTTCTATAGAGACTCCAACTATCATGGAGGCGTCCTCAATGCATTCAACTGGCTGCTGTGGCGGCAGGTCGCCATAAGGGACTTTGCGCTCGTCAGCCCTGAAGAGATGTCGCCGAAGGAATTTGACGCCGCGCTGGAGAAGGCAAAGAGTAACAAAGACCTCCTGATGTATTCCTGGATATACCAGACTCTTGAGACGCCACCCATGCAACCCCACTTCTTTGACATTTTAATGCATCCTTATGACGGACCTTTCTGGCAGGAAAGGTCATCCTGCGCCAGGTACGACAAGATAAAAATACCCGCCTACTGCGGCTCAGGCTGGTGGGCATACTGCATGTGGCACCTTACCGGCGCGTTTAGGAATTATCTGGGCATTAATGCGCCCAAGAAGATGCTTATTGGACCCCAGGCTTTCCTGGAGAGACCTTTTCACCAGTATCACGACACTATCATCAAATGGTACGACTACTGGCTCAAGGGGATAGATACCGGAATCATGGATGAACCGCCCATTAAGCTATACGTGATGGGCATTGACCAGTGGCGAGATGAAAATGAATGGCCTCTCGCCAGGACCAGGTGGACGAAATACTTCCTACGCAGTTGGGAACGCCTGTCCACGGAGCCGGAGACTTTTTATCCCGAGCCCGACTGCTTTGTCCAGCAACCACCCATCATGACCAGCAAGATTCAATTCCTTAGCTACCTGACTCCGCCGCTGGCTGAGGATGTTGAAGTCACCGGACCCATTGCTCTCTACCTGTATGCGGCGATTGACCAGGATGACACGAACTGGGTAATTTCATTCAAGGATGTGGACGAACATGGCTCGGAACGCCTGCTTACTGCGGGCTGGCTCAAGGCATCGCACCGGGCTCTTGACGAGTGCGACTCAAAACCGTGGCAGCCATACCATCCGCACACGGAGGAGTCCATAGAGAAAATCGAGCCGGGAAAGATTTACGAATACGCCATAGAGGTTCGCCCTACGTCAAATGTTTTCAAAGTGGGTCACCGCATCAAATTGGAGATTGCCAGCATAGACCTTCCCGAGGGCTTCAGGGGCATAAGAATACTTCCACCGTATCACATTGTGAGCAGTAAGACGACGCTCCACAAGATTTACCGCGATGAAATACATCCGTCATATCTGCTTTTGCCGATAATACCCAAGAAATAATTTAAATGCTTTTAAAGGAGGTAGCAATGGTAACATGAGCATAGAATTCCACAGGAACTCAAAAACGAGGAATAATGAAGGAGGTATTTGCAAAATGGTA
>JAUYDO010000264.1 GCA_030691835.1 Dehalococcoidia bacterium
CCCATCGTGGAGAAGAAGCTGATAGACGTCCTGCTAAAAGCCCGTGACCTCGGTCTTTACGTGCGCATCACCGATTGCGGCGGCGGCGGACTTTCCTCCGCCGTAGGCGAAATGGCAGCGGAGACCGGAGTGCGCGTCGACCTGGATAGAGTCCCGCTGAAATACGCCGGACTCTCCTACGCTGAAATCTGGATTTCAGAGTCCCAGGAGCGCATGGTCCTGGCAGTGCCGCCGGAAAATGTCGACAAACTCATCGCCCTGTTTGCCAGCGAGGACGTTGAGGCAACTGTCATCGGCGAGTTCACCGATGACAGGCGTCTCCAGCTATATTACAAGGACAACATGGTCTGCGACCTTGAAATGGAGTTCCTGCATAAGGGTCTCCCCCAGCTCCAGGCTAACGCCCTCTGGCAACCGCCCAAGCACGAGGAACCGGATATCCCGCTTCCAGAAGACATGGGCGATGCCCTGCTCAAGATACTCGGCTCCTGGAATGTCTGCAGTAAGGAATGGGTCATCAGGCAATATGACCACGAGGTACAGGGCGGCTCCGTGCTCAAGCCTCTCGTGGGCAAGGATAACGACGGTCCCGGTGATGCTTCCATTATACGCCCGGTACTCGGCTCCGATATGGGCGTTATCGTGGCTAATGGCATCAACCCCAGGTATAGCGATATAGACCCGTACTGGATGGCGGCTTCAGCCATCGACGAGGCGCTGAGGCAAATCATCGCCGTCGGCGGCAACCTGAACAGGGTAGCACTGCTCGATAACTTCTGCTGGGGCAAAGTAGACCGCCCTGACATGCTCGGCGCACTCATCCGCGCGGCGCAGGCGTGCTACGACATGGCAATCGCCTACGGCACCCCGTTCATCTCCGGCAAGGACAGCCTGAACAACGAGTTCGAGTTCGAGGGCAAGATTATTTCAATCCCGCATACCCTGCTCATCTCCGCCATCGGTGTTATGGATGACGTAAACAAGACCGTGTCCATGGATTTGAAGAGCATCGGCGACCTGGTTTACGTCGTGGGCACAACGTACAACGAGCTTGGCGGCTCGGAGTATTTCCGGCTTCACGGCGCAACCGGCAACTTCGTTCCCAGGGTAGACCCGCACCAGGCAAAGAAGCTGATGGAGAGCCTCAGCGCCGCCACGGATAAGGGACTGGTCAAAGCCTGCCATGATTGCAGTGAGGGCGGCATCGGAGTCGCTATGGCGGAGATGGCGTTCGCCGGAGGGCTGGGAGCGACCATCTACCTGAAATCAGTCCCGCTCGGCTCCACCATGTATAGAAACGATTACATCCTCTTCTCCGAGTCCAATAGCCGCTTCCTGGTTGAGGTCGCCCCGAAGGACCAGGCTGAGTTTGAGAAGAGCATGGCTGGAGTACCTATGGAATCAATCGGACACGTCGCTCCGGAAGAAAAGCTCGATGTGTTCGGGCTGAAGGGCAACAGGGTACTGAGCCTTTCCCTGAAAGATATGAAGGAAGCCTGGCAGAAGCCGCTGAGGTGGTAAATGGCTAAGGTAAATGTTCTGGTACTGCGCGGACCGGGGACCAACTGCGATGGCGAGACCGCTTTCGCCTTCCAGCAGGCGGGCGCAACGCCCTATCTTATCCATATCAACCAGCTAATCAGGCGTGATAAGCGCATCTCGGACTATCAGATAATGGTGATTCCCGGCGGCTTCACCTACGGCGATGACGTCGGCGCGGGAAAGGTGCTTGCTAACGAGCTTAGGCTGAAACTGGTCGAAGAAGTACAGGGCTTCGTCGCCGGCGGCGGGCTTATCCTGGGCATCTGTAACGGTTTCCAGGTGATGGCAAAGGCTGGCATCCTTCCCGACATGGGCAGGAGCGATGCGCCGCCGCTTACCCTGGCTAACAACGACTCAGCCAGGTTCGAATGCCGGTGGATATACCTGGCGGCGAACAAAAAGAGCAAGTGCGTATTTACGACCGGCATAGACAGCATGTACCTGCCGGTGGCTCACGGCGAGGGCAAAGTGGTCACCGATGTCCGTGGTTTGCGTGAGCTGAACACCGTCCTCTATTACACCGATGAATCGGGCAATATAGAAGCCGGCTATCCGCACAACCCGAACGGCTCGATGGGCAATATCGCCGGTATCTGCGACTCCACAGGGCGCATCTTCGCCCTGATGCCTCACCCCGAGCGCCATATCAGGGGGACACAGCACCCGCAGTGGACCAGGCGCGGCGCCAGGGCACACGGCGATGGCTTCAAGATATTTCAAAACGCGGTGAAGTGGGTACGGGGGTCATAAGCCGGGTTACCGGCGACCTGCGGACTTGCCACCCTTTTTAGTTTTGGCACTCTTCTGGTTAGTCTTAGATATGTGTATTCTGCCCCTGTGCCCCTCGGCAAGGGGACCCCGCGCTTCCCAGTATTCTCGCTCCTCTTCTAAAGTACGGAATTCGGGAATCTTGTTACTTTTACGCATTTCCATCTTCTATCTTTTAGCAGCTTTGTCCATATCTCGCCTAGCTCTGCTAATAAATCAATCGAAACATAAGCTCATTTATCCCGTACAACGATATTATCAATAGCTTCTCGAGACGCCTCCCAAAGAGTTGGTTGAGTAGACGCTAAGTTCTTAATAATCGTTTGCGACGCTTGCTCTTCTCCCCATTGCAGCAACACCGATAATCGGAATTCTTTTTCTAAAGCTTCTGAAGTCTTTTTATCGCATTTTTTTAGAAGGTCTCTTAAATTATCAAAGGTATTTAATTTATAGAAATTCCTTTCTGGGGGAAAAAATACCAATGTGTGTTTTGATGCTTTTAATAAGTTTACAATATTGTGCAATGTCCCTTTGCTCTTTGCATCCCAAATCATGAATCCGAAATCTGCTTCTTCAGCCATTTGCAGATCTTTAGCGGCATAATAATTAAAATCTCTATTATTAGAATTACTTTCTATATTCCTTGTGCACCAATTACCTACGTTATTTCTACATTTTTCCCCCGAACAAAAAACAAAGACATCCCGATATTTCTTATTGAAGAAATAATTTTGCACAGACTTATCCGCACCATTAGCGTTGAGGTGGTCCCCGAAATCTGGACAGGTGGCTAAGAGCGGGTTCTGCTCCTAAAATAGAAAATAGCATAGGAGGAGCAGGACATGAAACAGAATCGAAGGAAGCACAGCCCGTCGTTCA
>JAUYDO010000142.1 GCA_030691835.1 Dehalococcoidia bacterium
TGCCCTTCTCCTGAAACATTTTGTCTCCCCTGCTCCCGTATCAAGTACGGGACGAGACTCGATACGGGAGCTGGGGTCTACCGGAGGGTGGGAGGGGTGGATTCTCGGGTCAAGCCCGCCTGTGACAAAGATAAGCACTAAACTATAACTAAGTCGTTTGACCTTTATCCTCTTTTGGTTCTTGCTCTTTCGTCTCCTCCTCTGGGATAGCTCCCCGCCTGGATTCCCAGTCTCTGAGCCAGCGCTTTATCTCGTCCAGAGCCGGAGGGGCAACGTAGATTATCTGTATATCGGACGGGAACTGTACGTGATGGTCTTCCGCCATCAGCAGTATTCCTATCTCGTCTTCCTTGAGAGCCTCATTCAGGCGACTGGTGATTTGTTCGTTCCTTTTCTTGTAGGCTTCCCGGTAGGCTTCGTAGACCTTCTCTGCCACCGTTGGACTGCGCAGCCCTATGGCGAGACAGCGGTTCCAGTCCATGAACTCGGTCAGGACATCGTCCTCCTCCGTGGCTTCAAGCTGTCCGCCCATTTCCACCCGGCTTCTTACAATTTCATAGCTCCGGGGGCTCAAGAGCTTCAGCATGGTGAGCCCGCTCTCGCCGCCCTCCGCTATTAGCTCGTGAAATATCCGCTTCACCTGTCCCAGCTTTAGCTCCAGGTTGGCTATCTGAGATTCAACCTGCTCCCAGTACTTATTGAACTTCTCCGCATAGTCGGCAGGTGGCTCTTTGCCCGTGTAAATGAGCGGAACAAAGTATAGCTTCCTACCCTTCCTGAAATCTTCTACCTTTGGTCTCTCTATCTTCCCAAGCTCTTCCGCCATGCTTCACCTTCCATCCTTCAGTTCATTAATTTTATATTATAGCATCACGAAATCAAATTCTCCCTGAGGGTTAGTCCCTTAAAAATATCCGTCTGAGGCGGATGCGCAAATTGGGAAAAACTGGCTTGCGGACAGGCAGGGTTCACCCAGAAGGTTCTCCCTGAAGGGACGCCTGTCCTACCGTCGGTACAACAGGCCTCCGTGCCTGTCGCGTCCTTTTCTTTTGGTTCCGGCTTGTCCGGGTTAGACAGTAGTCTAGAAATCAGCCTGGTAGGACTCCAGCCCCTGAGCGCCGAGGCTAGAGCATATCCGCCCGGCGACGGCGGCGTCTTGAGTCAGGGTATACAGCGCCGGACCAGAGCCAGCCATGTGGACCTCCGGGGCACCGGCTTCGAGGAAGCGCTGCCGGGACTCCTTGAGACCGGGAAACACACCGGGTGCAATGTAGTCGAACACGTTGAACAGGACGGGAGAGGTAGATTTCTCACGTTTATTCAGCCATTGCACAAAATCATCGGTAAGGTGCCCGGCGGTGTAGTCAGCCGGTTTAACCCGGGAATAAAGCTGTTCCGTCTTGCGCTCAAGCCCGGGCATCGGCGGCACAAAGATGACCGCCGTCATATGGGGCATCGGAGGTAATGGAGTGAGCTTTCCCCCTCTGCCCTCCATCAGCACGGTACCGCCATGAATGAACAGAGGCACATCGGAGCCGAGCTGGAGCGCCAGATTGGCCAGCTCTCTCAGGGAGAGGCGGAGCTCCCACAGTATGTTCAGCCCGCGCAGCACCGCGGCGGCGTCACTGCTATCACCGCCCAGTCCAGCCACCAGCGGTATCTTCTTTTCAATCTCTACGGCGGCTCCCTTCCTCGCATTGCCGCGGAGCAGGCTGACTGTCTTAGAAACAAGGCTTTTCTCGTAGTCCCAGCCGGGCACATCGCACTCGAACTCAATACGGTCGCCGGGCTTAAAGTGCAGTTTGTCGTTCAGGTTCACCGTCTGCACGATACTGCGGATTTCGTGGTAGCCATCCGGACGCTTGCCCAGAATTTCAAGTGTCAGGTTGATTTTCGCCGGAGCCACAATGGTGAGCATCTAGTTTTTCCTCCCGCTGAATTCACGTTCAAGCCCTGCCCACTCATCGAGGGTCAAGGTCTCGGCTCTCCTCTGCGCCACAATCCCGGCTCTCTCCAACAGCGACATGGTTTCAGCTTTCGGCAGGTCAAGACCCTGAGCCAGGGAGTTGATTAACTGCTTGCGCGGCGCGGAAAAGCCGGCACGGACCACCCCGAAGAAGGACTTTTCACCGGTTACCGCTACGGGTGGACGGGAGTAGAGCGTAATCTTGAGTATGGCTGAATCGACTTTAGGTGCGGGATAGAAACTGCGCGCCGGCACGTAGCCGACTATCTCCGGCTTGCCATAGAACTGTACGCTTATGCCAAGTATGCTCATATCTCCAGGTTTAGCTACAATGGTCTTCGCCACCTCTTTCTGCACCATCAGCACCATGACCTCCGGCTTCAAAGATGCTTCGCAGAAGTGGCGCAGGACCGGCGAGGTGATATAGTAAGGCAGGTTAGCTACCAGCTTATAGACGAGCGGCGAGGTTACGGTCGGCGGAAACTTCGCACTCTCCTGCTCAATGAGTGCTGACGGCTCGAGTTTGAGAACATCTTCGTTGATTATGGAGACATTAGTGAAAGAGGTAAGCGGATGTTTAAGCAATTCAGCAAGTTTGCTGTCCAGCTCAATGGCGATTACCCAGCCCGCGCGCTGTGCCAGCTCCCCGGTGAGAATGCCCAGTCCGGGACCGACCTCCATGACAACGTCATGCGGAGTCAGCTCCGCGGTCTCGAGGATTTTCTCCAGCACCCCGGCGTCGACAAGGAAATGTTGTCCCAGGCTCTTGCGTGCACGGAGGTCAAACCGATGAAGCAGAGCTTTAGTCTGAGACAGAAGGGATGTTCCTGAAGAGCGTACTGTCATAAGTAGTTGTGAGGCCGTGCACCTGCCCTCGACTCCGCCCCATAGCTTGCTCGAGCCAGCCAGCTCCAGCCAGGTATTCCTGCGGCACCCAGAGACATCTATTTACCGCTGCTTCCTCTCGGACCTGACGGGGTTCATAGCGCTCTGCCGCGCAGGACCCAGCCTTCAGCACCACTTAGCTCAAGCAGTCCCACAGGACAAGAGCCTCAAGCAAGAGTTCGACCCTGCTGTAGCGGATTGCAGGTACAGGGCACCGCTAGCTCCCCGCCTAGCACGGCCTCAATGAAATGCTAATCTGGAACGGGCAAGTTGTCAAGGCGGAGATTGTTCTGAACTGTTTCAGACATGATATAATAAACTAAGCATTTTGGATACTTAATCATGGCTGGCTATGCCTGGGTCAACAAAACTATGGCTGAAATACTGCAAAATAAGAACTCCGCCACCAGATTCCAGATAATGGTTGAGATTGCCGCCTCCGGGCCAAACATTCACCAGAGGAGCATCGCTGCAAAACTGGGTGTCAGCCCCCAGGCTGTTTCGGACTACATTCAACAACTGACCAGTGCGGAACTTATCGACGCGATAGACCGGTCCTCCTACCGGGTGAGTG
>JAUYDO010000223.1 GCA_030691835.1 Dehalococcoidia bacterium
GCTGTTGCCATCCATGAAGACCTTAGTCACGGTAGACCTCTATGGCTACCTCGGGGCAGACTATGGCGCAGATGGCGCAGCCGGTGCATTCGCTGCCGTCATTAAAGACAACCGGTAAGTAGCCGGCGGAATTTACCTTGCCGGCGGAAGAGAGGACACCTTTTTGGGGACAGAAGGCTATACAGAGCTGGCATCCCTTGCAAAGCTCCTGGTCAACCTTAATTAATCCCTTCATCCTGTCCTGTCCTGGAGTATGCCTGATATTTGTGTCTAATTAAAAATGATATCATTTTACGCTTAGGACGGCAAGTTGGAGCTTCTTTGGGGTATCATTTGCATTTGGTTGCTGTGTAATTGCGAGTCACGTGTTGTCGGGACGAATCAATCCCGATAAATCAATTTTTTAGATTGCTTCGAGGGCGTCCTCCCTCTCGCAATGACAGATTTAAGATAGCAACAACCAAAACCGAAGAGAACCTTCTTTGGGAGTGGGTTTAATCTCGGCTAGTGGGTGGGAATCGAGGCAGTTACCCGGGTGCCCTTGCCCGGGCTGGATTCAATCTCCAGCTTGCCGCCGAGCAGGTCGGCGCGCTCCGTCATACCAATGAGTCCCAGCTTGCCGCTGCCGGCAAAGTCGCTTTGCCTTCCAGGTAACAGAGGGAAAGTAGAAGTTTATAGAGTTAAAATGAGTAAAGTCGATACCGCAAAACAAGTGTGCTAGAATAGGAGGCATACCATGCGAGTTGGTCCTATGGAAATTGGTCTTATCTTGCTAATCATCTTAATCGTCTTCGGGGCAGGCAAACTGCCCGAGGTCGGCACCGCCATTGGCAAGGGCATCCGCGAGTTCCGCAAAGCCAGCCATGGCGACTACGACCAGGCAAAAGGGACGGAAGCCAAGCCTGAGGCTGACGAGAAGGCAGTCAAGGCTTAAGCTGTCCAATTGTCCGGCGCGCGTCTGGCGCCGGGTAAGGTGTAAAACATGGACTTTCTGGGTATGGGCAGCGGGGAAATCTTACTCATCCTCGTAATCGTCTTGATTTTGTGGGGGCCGGGTAAGCTGGTGGAGATTAGCCGTACTTTGGGGAAGACGGTCCATGCCTTCCGCAAGGCCACCTCCGACCTCGCTGGCCAGGTGACCAGAGAGCTGGATGAGCAGCAAAAACAGGTGACGCCGCCAAAAGATGACAGCCCAGGCAGGGGAGCGCGGAAATGACCGGCGACAAGAAGCTGTCTATCCTCGGGCACATCGCCGAGCTGCGCGGTCGACTGGTTAAATCGGTCATCGCCGTAGCCATTACCACAATTCTATCTTTCGTGTTTGCCAATCAAATTTTCCAGGTGTTGCTGCTGCCGGTGCCGGGCATCAAGCTCATTTACATCGACATGACCGAGATGATTGGCATGTACATGAAGGTCTGCCTCTCGGCGGGTATTGCCCTGGCCATGCCCTACCTGATCTACCACGCGGTCATGTTCGTAGCGCCGGCGCTTACCCCCAAGGAACGAAGGTATGTCCTGCTGGTGCTGCCGTGGATAGCGGCCATGTTTGTGGGCGGGATGCTCTTCAGCTACTTTGTGCTGCTGCCGCCGGCGGTGCGGTTCCTGACCACCTTCGGCAGTGACATCGCCACGCCGCAGATACGAATTGGCAGCTATATCTCGGTGGTGACGCGGCTGATACTGGCTACCGGCGTTATCTTCGAGCTGCCCGTCATCAGCACTTTTCTGGCGAGGCTGGGTGTTATTACCTCAAGCTGGCTGGCCGGCAAGAGAAAGGTGGCCATAGTGGGGGCCTTTATTCTGGGTGCGCTCATCACGCCCACTTTTGACCCCATCAACCAGAGCCTGGTGGCCGGGCCGCTGATTGTCCTCTTTGAGATGAGCATCTGGCTGGCCAAGCTGGTCCAGCCGAAGCACGCCAAACAGGCAGCGACGCTGCCGACTACGGTGGGGTAGAGCGTCAAGCTAGACCTTACTGGTTCGAATCTCCTAAGGCCCACCATTACGTTCAATAGGTAAAACTTTCGAGAAGACTTTCCCCTAGTGTTTTGATGGCTCCGTTCGAATCCCCGCAGTTCCACCATAAAGGTAATAATATTACCCGATGCTGCTAATAATTAGTTGCGTCTTTGCCGACCGAAGTTGTATGTTCATTCACAGATTTGGTAATTGTATTACCTTGATTCAGGTAGACTAGACTTTAACCACATAAGGTTGGGCGAACCGTTTTTCAAACGCAGTGTTTTTCTTAAGCAGCGGATTCCAGTATAAATTATGTGCTACTAATCTATAAACCCAGAATTGAAATTTGGAGTATCTTTCCGGTTTGGCTAGATTGAACGCTATCTGCTTGTTGAATTGTCCCGTTTGACCAAAACTCTTGCCAAGCTCATAGAAAGACTTAAAGAACCCTCTCTTTCTATTCAACCACGCAGGTGTTCCCCGAATGGCTTCTACCCCACCCTTGATTACTGTTCCCTTATATCTACACCCCAGACGTACTGCCAGCTTTTCCAAATACCGTTCTACATAGCGTGAGTGGATTGCTTCTGGGAAACTAGACTGCACTATGAATCCAATGTCAGGATTGCCTTTCCTGCCGCAAAGTGGCTCCAGTGATTCAATAAAGGTCTTCACGACGGCTGGCATGGTATCGGTATAAAGGGGAAACGCCAATAAAACCTGTTCTGCCTCTTGGAACAACTTTACAAAGGCATCACTATCCTTTACACGGACCAAATAAGCCAGTTCAAAGGTATTCCGCTCATTTGTCATGAAGCCATTTATGAAATGTTCTAGCAGAATCTTAGTATTACTACCTTTGCCCCGAGGGGAGCCATTAAAGACGGTTAATTTCATTTGCTACCTCCTCGACAGGGTCGCTGGTAAGCTTGGTAAAACAAAACGAAGTCCTTAAGTTAATGGCATCTCGCCTATAAATGTCGGAGATAATTTTAAGGTCTTCCTCATCGGCATCTCTCCCCTTTTCGAGCAGAAGACCCATCAGCGGATATTTACTATACCTTCGTAAATGGTGGACTTCATTTTGAACGAATTCAAGATATGGATGAACAAGTGGTATAAGCTTTTCATGTGCTTTTTTGAGTAGGGCACTGGTAAATCCCATGATAATGGGTGAGGCAAACAGCACGAAGCCAGAATTAATGTATTCGTGGCATATGTTACCTGAAGCGTCTCTTACTATACATTCCCCGGGTGTTTTTGCCCAACAGCCAAAACAGCCAATACAGTATCTTATGTCCATCTCTCTCAAGTTAAGGATAGTTACCACATGATTCTCTGACGCCAGTGCGCCAGAGAGTCTTTTCAAGTAACCATCAAATACGTTATTGCTGGCGTCCGGGTTACCGTTGAGGATGGTAATCTTCATTTGAGTCTACTCCGCACCAATTGTGGTGAGAATAAGCCAGGCCCATACGGCGAAGGCAACATCAGCGCACCCCAACAATGCCAAGTTTAGGCAACTACCCTGTTCTTTGTCAAGGCGCTAAATCTGTTGAACCTCCCCCCATTCCGTTAATTTCGAGTGGCATATAAGCAACTGCAGCACCGCCGGAATCAGCCTCTTCTTCTCAAACAAAAGTTCGGGAACTGTCCCCCAAGGGCCCGCTGGCCATTGGACTAGTCAAGACCCAGGTGTTCCTTGATAGCTCCATTCACTTCGTGACGAATCTGAGGGTCGTCTATATATCCCAGCAATCTTCCCAATCGCTGCTTGGAGATTGTCCTTATCTGGTGAGCCATGATAATCGAATCTAACGGTTGGCCTGCCTTCCCTTTCGGCAGATAAACCTCGGAAGGATATGAACGGCGCTGAGTCGAGGTAAGGGGAAGGACAGTAACATTGGGCATAGCCTGGTTGAATTCCTCGTTACTTACTATGAGTACCGGACGTGTACCTTTTTGTTCGGCCCCGGCCACAGGGTTAAGATTCGCCTCCATGACAGCCCATTGAAAAACAGGCATTAGCCTATCCTATCAGCGGTTTCAGCATCGGCATGTTTGAAATCCGCTTCAACCTTCTTTATATCTTTCAGGAATCGTGGGTCCTTCGCCGCTTCCTGCCATAGAGCTTTCCTTGCTTGTCGCCTCAATTCTTTCAACTCTTTAACTAATGCCTGCTCTACCAGAGCATTCTTGCTGGGCGCTATTCCCTGGGTCATCGCTTCATCCAAAGCAGCAAGAACATCGGTATGTAAGTTAAATGTGGCTTTCTTTGTCTTTGCGCTCATATCTCTAACCTCGTTATTTATATTTATACTATATGATAGCACAGGTTTCGGAAATAGACAAGCTATTTATGGAAGTCTTTTTGCCTTGTATATTTTGGTAAAGGTAGAGTAACGAGCAGTTGCTGAATTGCCGGAATCAGCCCATCCTTCTCAAATAAATAGTTCGGGGACTATCCTAACTATCCCCAAATCGCGTCCAGCAGCCTGATGCGGATAGTCCGCCAGACCGGCAGTAAGGCGCCCACAATAGTAACGCCCAGGATGGTCAGGGCGGAACGGATGATGAGCGCCCGGTTCATAAACAGCGCCACGTCGCCAAAGGGGAAGTGGAAGGGGTAGCGCGCCTCCAGCGGCGTCACCGCATAGGTGTAGAGCAGCCAGGAAATGACGATACCCAGGATGGCGTAGAAAACGGCGCGCGCCACGTAGGACATGGTGATGGCCGCTGATGTGATGCCGATAGCGCGCCCGATGCCAATCTGCCGGCGCTTGTTGACCAGGTCAATGTAGGTCACGATAAAGACGGTGATACCGGCTACCAGGAGGTTGACCCCGAGCAATATCCCCTTGATAATGTCGAAGCTGGTGGTCATGCTGCGCACGATTCCGGCGGTATCCTGCCAGGTCTGGAAATCGAGGTTGTCGCGGAAGGTGGCAATCTCACTCATGACACGTTTAGCTTCACTGTCATTTCTTATCTTGACATAAACGGCGCTGGCCCGGTTGTTAGAGAGCGGGTTCACCGAGCGGAACTCGCGCTCGGTGACGAAGGCCTGCAGGTCGGTCTGCACGAACTCGGTGTAGAATATGCCCTTGACGCGGTACTGCTTCTTAATGCCGTTGGCGTAGCTAATTGATATTTTGTCGCCGGCGTGGACTGTCTTCAGGGAGCTGGCATAAAACTCGATTTGCGTGCGGTTATTGCCGGCCAGCTGTACCCCGAGCAGTATCTGGTCGAGGTCGCCTTCTTCCAGGTAGCTGCCTTCGAAGACGGCGTCGGCAATCTTGAAGACCTCTTTCTCGCGCCCGGGGACAACTGCTCTTACGATACAGTTGGTGCGCTCTTCCTTGTAGCTGAGCTCGGCGCCCAGGGTGTTGCGGTAGGTAACAGCGACCACGCCATCGATTGTCTCAATCCGCTCCATGAGCTTATCCACCTGGTTGATAACCGGTGGGTCGTTTTTGGACTCGACGATGACGTTGCTGGAGAAGGTATCGATGAGCTTATCATTGGCGCTGTAGACGATGCCGTCGATGAGGCTGGGGACAAATAGCAGGTTCAGGTTGGCCAGGATGAGCATGGCGATGGTCAGCAGGGTAACACTCATGTTGCCGCGGATGATTGACTTGGCGGCCAGGAAAAAAGCGACCTCGAACGACCTCATGGCGATATCTCCCGATGTAGCTGGCCGTAGTCGACCAGCTTGCCGTCGCTCAGCGATAGCCAGTTGGTGGCGTATTTCCTGTCCTCAGGGTCGTGGGAGACAAAGACCACGGTGAGCTTCATGCCGGTGTTGAGCTTGACCAGCGTCTCCATTACCATGCGACTGGACACGGTGTCC
>JAUYDO010000302.1 GCA_030691835.1 Dehalococcoidia bacterium
AGGCGGATTAGATATTAGGATTTAGAATTTTACGGGGTGTCAAAGAGACGCGAAGACCCGTGATAAAGGAGTACAGATGGAGAATACTTTTACAGTTGTCGGTAAAAGAATGCCCGATGTCGCTGGCGTGGACAAGGTCACGGGAGCCGCGAAGTTCATCTCCGATATAACACTACCAGGCATGCTTATTGGCAAGGTGCTTCACAGCCCGCACGCGCACGCAAGGGTGGTCAGCATTGATACTTCCAGGGCGGAACGTCTTCCCGGAGTCATTGCCGCTCTCACGCCAAAGGACGTGCCTCAGAAGCAATATACCGCGAGACTCATGAACTTTTTCACCCTGACCGGAATAGATGTCACGGCGGTGCATGACACCTACGTCCTGAACAACAAACTTCGCTTTGCCGGTGACGCCGTGGCGGCGGTAGCCGCGTTGAATGAGAAGGTAGCGGAGGAAGCCGTTGAGCTTATCAAGGTGAAATATGAGCTTCTGCCTGCTGTGTTCAACGAGATGGAAGCCATGAAGGAAGACGCTCCGCAGATACATGATTTCGTCCACCGCTGGCAGGCGGGAAAACCGGCGAGGGAAGCGGTACAGCGCAATATCGGTCTGCATTTGGCTCATGTGCCCGTGGGTGATGTGGAGAAGGGATTTCGCGAATCAGACTACATACTGGAAGAGAGCGCTTATAGCTCCAAACAGAAGCAGTCTCCTATCGAGACCTATCACTGCATCGCCAGTTTCGATGCCGGCGGCAGGCTTACGCTATGGTCGCAGTCACAGTTCCCGCACGTAACACGGCGGATGATTGCCTACATCTTTGACATTCCGGTGGGGATGATAACGGTGAAGGCGGAGCACATCGGCGGGGCTTTCGGCGTCAATATCTGTGGTTTCAAAGACCCGCTATGCGTGGCTCTGGCTAAGAAGGCGGGTAAACCGGTAAAGCTGGTCTATAGCCGTCAGGAGGAGTTCATTGAGCGTCCCACCCGTTCTCACTTCGGTCCGTATACCCTGAAGATGGGCGTGAAGAGAGACGGCAGCATCGCCGCGCAGGAGAGAAAGGTGATATCCAGAGCCGGTGCTTACTTCGAGACAGCCGCCGCCGAGGCTATGGTAGCCACCGCCGCCACCAACCGCCTCTACCGCCGGCAGAGCTATAAATCTGATATAGACGTGGTCTACACCAACAAGGTTCCCTGTGGCTCGATGCGGGGCTTCGGCAATCCTGAGGAGACGTTCATACGGGAACAGATGATGGACCAGGCGGCTGAGAAGCTGGGCACTGACCCGCTTGAGTTCCGGCTCAAGAACCTTACTCAGGTGGGCGACCCCGTCTACTCGCGCATCAATTTCACCGTAAGCAGTAGCGCGATGGCTGAGTGCATCAGGCTCGGTGCCGAGAAGATAGGGTGGAAGAATAGAAAAAGTAAGCAAAGCGAGGGAACTGTCCGCCGGGGCATAGGAGTATCCTGCATGGCGCACGACAGCGGCGCCTGGCCGGTGTATATAGAGCCCAGCAACGCCCTGGTCAAGTTCAATGAGGATGGTACTGTCGTCCTCAGCGTCGCGGCGCCACCCTTAGGTACGCATATCTATAGCTCACTGGCTCAAATTGTGGCTGAGGTGCTGGGCTTGTCTTTCTGGGACATTCACGTTGTCTGGGGGAACACGGACGTTACGCTCTGGGAGACCGGTTCGCACGCCTCAAGAACGATGTATGTGCTGGGCAACGCGGTACAGAGAGCCGCTGGCGAAGCCAGGACAAAACTACTGAGCCGTGCCGCTAAGAAGCTGGGCGCAGTCCCGGAGGAACTTGACCTAAAGGACAAGAGAATTTTCGTCAAGGCGCAACCTGACAAAGGAGTGAGTATAGCGGATATTGCAAGGGAAGCCACCTATACCGCGGCTAACGAGGAAGCCATCACCGGTATTTGCCGCTTTGTGCCCGCCAACTCTCCGCCTTCATACCAGGCACTGTTCACCGAAGTTGAGGTTGATACCGAGACCGGCGAGGTGAGCGTGGTGAGAGCGGTCATGGCTATGGACTGCGGCAGGGCGATAAATCCCATGACGGTGGAGGGTCAGTTGGAGGGCGGGATGGCGCAGGGACTCGGCTTTGCGCTGTGGGAAGAGCCGGTGATGGACGCCAGGACGGGAGTGGTGATGACGGATGACTTTGACACGTACAAGATTGCCAGCACTCTGGACATGCCTGACCTTGAGGTCATGCTGACGGAGCAGCCTGACCCAACAGGACCGTTCGGGGCAAAGGGCGTTGGCGAACCGGGGTGTATCAACGTGGCGGCTTCGGTTGCCAACGCCATTTACAACGCCGTGGGGATAAGGATATGGGAGTTACCCATCACGCCGGAGAAGGTCCTGAGAGCGCTAAAAGTGAAGAGATAGAAACAGCCTATTTCTTCACTTTGGAGAGAAGACGCAATGGGTGGAGAAAATGAATTTATTGAATTCAAAACAGATAGACATGCCTTTGTCCTTTCTCAACACAAAGTTAGCCTTATTTATAAATATATTGATGATTTAAAGGAATATTGGTCCTTGCCGATAGAGCCATACGGCGAATATAGAATTCAGCCTTCAGATCGTACATATGAATGGCGTGTAAACAAAATATCGGGATATAAGCTAAGCTATATTCTAAACCATGTGGCTGAGATTAACCGACGATTAGGTTCAAAATATCGTCTAACCAGCTCAATGTTGAGGAAAGTCGAAGACCACGTTCAAGAAATCTCATCCGAATCCGAATCCTCTGATATATTTGAAATCGAGAGTGAGTTATACCCATGGCAAGAGGAAGCATTAAAAACATGGTACATTATGGTACATTAATGAGGGAAAACGAGGGATTGTTGAAGCAGCAACCGGTACCGGAAAAACTAGGCTGGCATTTGTTTGTATGGAAAAAATTTTCGAAGATTCTCCAGATGGACTTGTCTGTATAGTTGTGCCCAGGCAACCTCTATTTGACCAATGGCAAGAAGGGCTGCACGATCATTTTCTCATTATTCCCGAAATAAATTACTGTTATAGCGGGAATGGTCATACGGATGTGATGAACAGAGATACTCAGGTTATTATTACTACTCAACAGGCCATGGTTCTTAAAGAAGATAGTCGTTATGGCTGCGCGTTGCTAAAACAATTGAGCAAATCAGGCAGGGAAGTTTTGATTGTGTTTGACGAGGCGCACCATCTTGGGGCCAAGCAGACTATGGATAGATTCGTAAGATATATTCCCGAGAATTTTTATACTCTCGGTTTGACTGCAACGCCCACTCGAAGAGATGGAGCTATGGATGAAGTTTATCAATATTTTGATTGGGAAGCGTCTGAAGGTCCAATTTATTCTTATCCTTTGTCCAGAGCTGTAGAGGATGAAGTTCTAACCAGGGTTATCCAGAAGAATTATGCAGTCTCACTAAACGATGAGGAGAATAAATCCCATAAACAATTCTGCGAGCAGATAAAAGACATCAAGAAACGGATAATCAATAACAGCGTAATAAGGGTAGATCGAGATAAAATCAATAGTGGAAGCATCGCCTACCTAGTGTAGTGTCTCGTATATATCTTGACGCATCAAGAATATTGATGTCATTCCAGCGCAGGCTGGAATCCAGAGGGCAACATGGATTCCGTATCAAGTCCGGAATGACAGAGACTGTAAAGGCATTTGTAAGACAATACACTAGTTGAGTTAGAGCATGAACTAATAGTATTACAGGCACGAGATACAGATTCATATGGGAAAGTCTGGGATCTTATTAACAAAATTCGCATGTTAAAAACTGTTTATATCGAAAGGCGAAGGTTATTCAACAAAGCTGAAGATAAATGGGAATTGTTGAAGTCATTGCTTTCGGAGAGTTATTGGATTAAACAATTTACCGACGGCCGATGGATTTTCTTTCATCAAGAAATCGAGGAGTGTTCGAACACTGCTCGCTTACTTATGAATGCTTTTGGCGAAGAAAAGGTGAGATTACATCACTCAGGGATGATGGCTGATGAACGTCAAAACGTGCTCGTTGAGTTTGATAAGAATCAATTCAATTGCCTATGTGCTGTTCAGACTCTTGATGAGGGTTTAGATATTCCCGATTTAAAGGGTGTAGTAATCATAAGTGGATCTACAAGTCAAAGACAGCAAATACAAAGGTGTGGCAGGGCTCTTAGGCGAGCTCCAAATAAGGATCGCGCATACTTGGTAGTCTTCCTTGCACAAGTGGATGAGGATCTGACTGGCGAGAAATTATTGATTGGCCCAGATAGCTCCACCGATAGATGGACTATTGAAGAATATACATATTTGAGGTGGTCCCCATCATTAGGACAGGATAGGGACTATGTTAAGAGTGGGTCCCGCTGTCATAAGGGTATCCAGTGTTAAGGATTCTACCATACCTCCATTGGTAGCTTCTACCGGGATT
>JAUYDO010000025.1 GCA_030691835.1 Dehalococcoidia bacterium
TGTCATGCTCCAGGATGAAGCACTAAAAGAGGGAGTCCAGGTCTTCTGCAATGAAACATGGCCCCGCATAACCGGCTACTCTGACAAAGAATTAATGAATATGTCGTTTTTTGACCTCGTGCATCCCAAAGACCGCGAAAACTCTTTAACAAGACACCGCAGAAAGATAAGTGGCAAAAGCATGCCGGGACTTTTTGAGATTACCATTATACGTAAGGACGGGACCGAAGTTCCCGTTGAAACTACCAGCGCTTACACTACATACCAGGGAAAACCGGCCAATGTTGCCTATATAAGGGACATCACTGAGCGCAAGCAGCAAGAAAAAGTGCGTGAATTTACCCGGAGCCTGCTGGAGATTGCCAACCTTGGTAAACAGCTGAATCCTACCCTCAAGGAATTCGTGCGGGTAATACGGAACTACGCTGGCTGCGATGCCGTGGGCATTCGTGTCCTGGACAGTGAAGGTAACATCCCTTATCAAGCCCACAAGGGCTTCAGCCGTGAATTCTACGAATCGGAGAGCCCTCTTTCCATCGAGTTGCACCACTGTTGGTGCATCAATGTCATCAAGGGAGACACGGACCCTAGCTTGCCATATTATACCGAAGACGGCTCGTTCTACATGAACGGTACTACAGCCTTTCTAGCCACAGTCTCAGAAGAAGAAAAGGGTTCCTTGAGGAATGTATGTATCGAGCATGGCTACCAATCCGTGGCGCTGGTGCCCATCCGGCTGGGAGATAAAATACTGGGACTGATTCATATCGCTGATAAAAGGACGGATATGGTGCCCCTTGATTTAGTCAACGCTCTGGAAGACGCAGCGCCCCAGATTGGCCTGTCTATCCGGAGGCTGTGGGCGGAGCAAGAACTGGCAGAGGAAAAAGGACGTCTAGAAGTGACACTGCGCAGCACCTGAGATGGCATAATCGCTACCGATATAGCAGGAAGGGTGGTGCTGCTCAACAGAGTCGCCGAGGCACTAACAGGGTGGACGCAAAAGGAAGCGGTGGGCAGGGGCATCAGAGAAGTCTTCTATATTATCGACGAAAGAAACCGCCAGCCAATTCCCGATCCTATCGAAAACGTAATCAAGACGGGTAGGGTTATCGGTCTGGTTAACCACGCGCTGCTGATATCGAGAGACGGCACGGAGAGGGTAATTGCCGATAGTGGCGCCCCCATTCATGATGAACAGGGCAGGATGTTCGGCGCGGTGCTGGTCTTCCGCGATATTACCGAATTACAGAGACTACAGGAGGAGCAGTTAAAGGTTGCCAAGCTGGAATCAATAGGCATCCTGGCCGGCGGCATTGCCCACGATTTCAATAACCTTCTCACCGCAATTATGGGCAATATCGGACTGGCCAGGAGGTACATGGAGCCCCAGGGCAAGGCTTTCGAAAGGCTGAACGAAGCGGAGAAAGCATCGGTAAGAGCCAAGGATTTAACCCAGCAACTGTTGACCTTCTCCAAAGGCGGGGCACCGATTAAAAAAACTGCTGCCATCTCCGAACTGATTAAGGAAATAGCCGCCTTCGCCCTGAGTGGCTCGGATGTCAGGCTTGAGTTATCCCTGCCGGAAGACCTGTGGGCGGTAGAGGTTGACGAGGGGCAGATGAGCCAGGTCATCCAGAATATGGTTATCAATGCCGATGAAGCCATGCCCGCCGGAGGAACACTGAATATCAGCGCCAGGAACACGGCAATCCAGAGAATGGGAGCCCTGCCATTACCCAAAGGCAACTACGTGCAGATAGACCTCAAAGACGAAGGGATTGGCATGTCCAAACAGCAGCTCGCCAGGATATTCGAGCCATATTATACCACCAAGCAGAAAGGCAGTGGCCTGGGCTTAGCCACAGCCTATTCTATTATAAAAAATCACGGTGGCCATATCACTGCCGAGTCCACTCAGAACGTGGGTACAACCTTCCATATCTATCTTCCAGCTTCCCGCAAACCGGCAACGGTGAGAAAAAAACCGGTGCGGGAAAAACCTGTACGCGGTAAAGGCAGGATTCTGGTGATGGATGATGAGGAGATTATCCGGGCTATGCTCCTCAAAATGCTAACGCTTGCCGGATATCATGTAGAACCCACCAAAGATGGCGCTGAAGCAGTCGAACTGTACAGGAAAGCCAGGGAGTCGGGACAGCCATTTGACGCCGTGATTATGGACCTGACCATTCCCGGGGGGATGGGAGGTAAGGAAACCATTGAGAGACTTCTTAAAATAGACCCCGAAGCTAAGGCGATTGTTTCCAGCGGTTACGCCACCGACCCGATCATGTCTGAATATAAGAAATATGGCTTCAGCGCTGTTGTCACCAAGCCATATAGTGTTAGCCAGATGGAAGAGACATTGCGCAGCGTACTGAGGAAATCATTTGGCAGCTCAGGCTAAGAACGGTAATCGCAAAAGAACGGGCGCCGGAACCAGGTTTCTATAAGGCCGAGAGAATCAACGTGCCGGACAGACAACTGCCATGAAGTATTTGCCTGCTTAATGTTAATCTGTACTCAGGCTGGGGGTAATTAATAAAATGAGGAAACTATTTGTTCTGTGGACTTTACTGCTGGTGCTAACTGTGGGTTGTATGGCGTCGCCGGCAACTGCGCCATCCGGTCCAGCACCCGCTCCAACTCCTGCTCCAGAACCCACACTTGCTCCAAAACCAACGCCAGAGAAGGAAGGTATAACGTTAGAGTTTGTCTGGACAGTCGACTCGGGCATCCGTCTTGAAGATGCCACCGTTCCCAACATCTACCGGCTGGAAGATGGCAGGCTCAGAATGTACTACGGCGGCCCCGGCGGCATACTCTCGGCAATATCTCAGGATGGAATCACTTTTAGGAAAGAAACGGGAGTGAGAGTACCCTCCGGCAGTCCGGGCAGCCCGGAGATGATTGTTAGCGACCCCACACTGGTGACGCAGAAGGACGGCAGGATGAGAATGTACTACAAGAGTGCTTCTGGTCCCGGTGGCCCGGGGCAATCTGTGCACAGCATTTACTCAGCCATTTCTACAGACGGTCTGCGTTTTGAGAAAGAGGGTATCAGGATTGACTCGCAGCAGACCCCTGATAGAGGCTGGGCTTCAGTTCCAGAAGCGATTGTTTTACCGGATGGCCGAGTGAGACTCTACTACGTTTCCGATGGTCTGGACGTAAAACACGGTATTGTCTCCGCTATTTCTGATGACGGTCTCAACTTCACCAGAGAAGAGACCAAGCTCACTGGCTTCGTTGACCCAGCGGTACTGAGGCTTGCCGATGGCAGTTATCTGATGCTGGCAGTCGCCTTCCCGTTTGGCTCCGGTAGCAGACTCACCGATGCTGCTCCCGGTATCTACAGCTTCCTTTCAGAGGATGGTATTAACTTTAAAGACCGTGAACTGGTGCTGGCTGGAGAAAACAATATCGACCCGGCGATTGTCGATTTGGGAGATGGAGCCTACCGGGTCTACTACTGGAACGTTATGGACAAACCGTCGGTCATAAAAAGTATGAACGGCAAAATGACGTCAACTTCTGTACCTGAACCCGTCGCCGCGCCCACTATCGCATCTGTGCTTGCCCCCAGGAGCATCCCGGGAGCAAAGCTGTGGCTCTTCGCTGTTGACGACGGTAACCCCCGGCTGGCCGTGTCGGCGGAGTCGGATGGCCAGCTTCTTATGGGCCGTTTGGATGTCACTAATCCCGATACTGCTGTTTCGTGGCAGACGGTGGCCGGTCCCACTGACACGGGTGGAGTGTCTATTGCCGACCACTGGCACATCTTCGCCCACGGCTATCACTGGCTCATCTTCTCCGTGGCTGGAGATAGTGCCAGCTATCTGCTCAAGCTGAACAAGGATTTCCAGCGCCTCGCCCTTGTCCCCGTTGGACACACGGATGGTCCCACCAATGATATGTTCTTGGTGGCTGAGCCCAATGGTGTAGCCGTGGCGCATTTTGCGCCGGGCTATGGTCACACCGTTCACCGCTTCGATGTGCAGGCGAAAAAGACCGGGCAGGTGCGTATCGGTGGCGGTATCTTCACTCACGCCAACGGCTCCAGTGCCATCCCGGTGGAGGGAGGCTATCTTCTCTTCTCATCCGAGACCCTGAATCCCTCGGTCACCAGCGCCGTACGGCTCATTCAGTTCGACACCGCATGGCGTCCTGTCAATGTCAGGGCGGTGCTGGACGAAGATGGTACGAATGCCGTGATGCCTACGGCCGTCCGTCTAGGCAGCGGCTACACTGTGGTGAATCTCCGTATTCGGACCGGCGTGTCACCGCGCCAGAAAGAGCCTCCCGCTCCGCAGCCGGGTTCTCTACTGCCGGATGACAGCGGAGCGCTGGTACGGCTGGTGCTTACTCCAGACGGGACAATCGTCAGCAGGGAGACTCTGGTCTCCAACGGTGCCAACAGGGCCCATACCACGCTGGTGGGTGACCTGCTGGTAACAACCTGGGACGAGAATGGCACGGCCCGCGTGCGTGTTGACCGTGTCCAGTGAGCGACTTGTCTCGTTACATCTTGTATGAAGTAACGCTTTATATATCTCTGCCGCTTTACATGTCATGCATATGCGACAAATGTCCGTTCTGTCACATTAACTCAAATTGTTAGACTTGAGAAACCCTTTTGATTTATAACAAGATTATTTGTTTAAGGCATCAAATGTTCATCTTGAAGAAAATTGATACATTTTGGAATAACAAAATCTGGAACGATATCGTATTTCAACAAATCAAGACTAAACATGTAGTCATTTTCGACATGGAATTGTTCATCAACATATTTAAGAAGGGGGTAGTCTTCAATCCTTGTTCTAAGTCCAGTCACTTCAACCAATACTCTAAATATCTGGATACGAACATAGGGATGTTCTTCTTCGTCCATGAAACATCGTAAGAGGTTATCTTTTGTGAACGTATTAATAATATAGCCGCTGTAATTGAAGTCATCTATGTAGTTCTTAATGAAACTTTCACCTGTAGCAACTTCCGCAGACGTTAATTTGCCTGTTTCATTTCCATTGTCTGGTTCTGGCTTGCCGTGCAATAAACTCGACAGAATGTGATAGGCTAATTTTGTCGTTTCGTTGTCATCGGGTGAGTGTTCGACCAATTTCCTGAGGCTTGCTACCCTATGAACAATGTTTAATTCTCTGTTTCTAGAATTTTCTGCGAGTAATTTTGGTAAAGACTTTATATCATCATGTGATATTTCATGTTCAAAGATAACCCCAGACTTATTCTGAAGATAATATGCTGAGATAGATACATCCTTGGGTTTATTAATTTTAATGAAGTCAATAATGGGTTGTAAATCATGTGTCAGCATTAGCACCGTTCTATCCTTAAAGCTGACACCGGTGGAAGAAAACAATCGATTAATAATTGCAAATTTCTTGTGGCTGTCGAAGGAAGAAATCGGGTCATCAAGAATAATTAGATCCGGGTTTTTACTTATGGCGTCATGCATAAACAGAACTAAAGCGAAGGCATTTCTTTCACCCCAACTCAAATGACCTCTGATATCATCGACATCGATAGGATTCTCTGCATTAGCATTATATTTCAAGATAGTTTTGGATACTCCTTCCGATTCAGGGATAATATCAAAAATATAGTTGATGCCAGCCGTTTCCAAAAAATTATTTATGTCAGCACGGGCATTCATGCAAGATGATACCAACAGACTAGTAAGCTCACCAATTTCGTGCTTAAGTGCTTCAGTCTCCTTTTGCAGAACTCTAATGCTTCCATTTACTGATTCAAATAGTTCTTTCACTCTTTGGCTTTTGAATATCTGAAGGCCTGATGGGTCAACAATTAGCCCGGCAAGCTGTTCATCTAGTTTGGAGATACCGTCAATTCTAACCTGATGCGGATTGAAGTTATCTAACTTTGTTATTACCTCCAACAAAAATACAAGTTCACTACGGAAATTTCTGATCCATAATCTAGTAGCAGCATTGTCTTGCAGCCCCTGAATGCATTGATACAGCGTTGCCTTTGCACTTTCTTCCATGAACTCATCCAAAGCAACAACAAAGGACAGCAATTCCATCCTATTTTTCACATCTGCCTTTGCATATGATTCGGTAAATATCCTCTTTTGATTATCATATTCTGGATCTAATTCAATAGAACAGAAAGGGCATATTTCATTGCTATCATAATCTGAGCCTTCATGTTTCCAAGCAACCCAGTTGACGGTATAATCTTTTTCCATGAGTGGCCTGAATTTTGCAAGCTCCTTTGGAACACGATAGGGGCTCAACGATTTCGTCAAGCTCTTAAAGGTTCCCCCCTCTCTCAATGCTCCAGTTGTGGTCACGGGTAACTTATCTTTAATTGCTCTACACGCAGAAGTGAGTTTGCTAAAATCATCCTTGTATTTGCTAGAATCGAGGTGTATGTTATTAAGTTTGTTGTTAATAGAAGCTGCTTTTTTGTCGTACTGCGGTGTCTTGACGAAAACCTCAAATGAGTTCGGAATCGCTTCGCTTTCTTGTAACACAAATTTGTCTACATACTGTTCATTAAATACAAGCACATTGTTGCATTCACCCGTAAGGCTACAGGTTGGAGCAGCATTACTTCCAAATTGTTTTAGAGAGGAAAGTGAGTCATCACCTTTAAAAAAATACTCAATTGCCAATGCGATAGTCGATTTTCCAGTACCATTCATCGCATATCGGATATTTAAATGGTTTTTCCGCAATTGAATTTTCGCAGAATTTACATTATTGCAATTACTGACTTCAACAGTTAGCATTCTTCTTCACCTCATACAAATTGGATTTGCTCTGTTGGTTCATCTTAGCAGTCTTGATTATATACCCTTGGCTTAGGTTTGGCACCATCCATTTTTTCGGGACGGTAAGAACAGAAGGTTTTTGCGCTAAGATATAACGGACTTTCATTCAGTGGCTGAACACGCCAGATCATTTTTTCTTCGTTCCAGGAAACCATAATCCTCTTATGCGGCATGCGATTTCCGGTGTTCTTCTAACACTAAAGTATTAAGTTACCTCTGAAGAAACGGACTATCCGGTTATTCAAATTGTGATCCCGAGGTCATATAAGCTCGGAGTGTAGTCTCCTGCCGAAGCCAATATTGCCTTGCTCATGAAGAAGCAATATAATGCAAGTGAAACACCGTTACTCGAGGATAAGAGGGCGAGGGGATGTTCAAGACAAGGCTTCTGGCGCTGATACTTCTCCTTTTGTTGACGACAAGCTGCGTGAGTCCAGCCGCTGCTCCTATGACCGAATCTCCCACACCAAAGCCATCAGTACCCTTGGCGCCAGCTAGCTTCGTCCTGGGCGACCTGACTATCACCCCGACGGCAATTATGGCTGGTGAGAAGGTAACTTACTCAATCCAGGTGAGCAATATCGGCGGCACTGAGGGCAGCTACACGGTGGTCTTCAAATACAAGAGTTCCGGAGGATCCCTCGGTTCAGAGAATGTAGAAGTAACACTAAAGCCGGGGCAAACCAAAACAGCGACGCTCACCAAGACACAGAATGAATCGGGCACGTATTTTATTAACGTTAACGACAAGGGCAGCCAGTATACTGTAACGCCACGCTTGGCAACTAAACCCTTTGCCCGTCAGACAAGTATAGAAGTTGTGACCAACAATGCGGCAGTCTTTAATCCTAAGGGGGGGAATCAGACAAGGATTGTTCGCACTCAAGATGGTGTTTTCACTGCATATATAGTCGAACATAATGGCGATTTTGACCATGAATGGCGATTGGCAAAAAGACAATCAGATGGTATCTGGGCGGTT
>JAUYDO010000215.1 GCA_030691835.1 Dehalococcoidia bacterium
CTACGGCGGCGCTTTCATCGGCACCATGACCGAGACCCACCGCTGGGTCAGGATGTACCAGAGCACCAAGCTCGAGTTCGTGGTCAACCAGGACTGCTGGTGGAGCACGGAGACCAACTTCGCCGATGTGGTCCTTCCCGCCTGCACCAACTACGAGCGCAACGACATCGGCGAGTGGGCGAACTCCGGCGGCTATTCACATCATAGCTCATCTCTGTGCAACCACAGGATTGTCATCTACCAGCAAAAGTGTATCGAGCCGGTGGGGGAGTCCAAGTCCGACTACCAGATATTCAGCGACCTTGCTGACCGGCTCGGAGTCAAGGAAGAGTACACCGAGGGCAACACCACGGAGGACTGGATAGAGAAGATGTTCCATGCCTCCGACCTGCCCAAGTACATCACCTTCGAAGCCTTCAAGAAGAAGGGCTACTTCGTAGTGCCCCTGCCCGAACCCTATAAACCGACCCCGGCACTGCGCTGGTTCTACGAGGGCAGGGACTGCGATACCCCCGACCTGTTCAATCCAAAGAGGGGCACAGATAAAGCTAAAGAGCTGGGCACCTACAGCGGCAAGATAGAGTTCGTCTCCGAAAGTCTGAAAAAGAACTTCCCCGATGACGACGAGAGACCGCCGATGCCGCGCTACATTCCAAGCTGGGAAGGTCACGAGTCTGAGGCGGCTAAGAAATACCCCCTGCAGATGATTTCACCTCACCCCAGGTTCTCATTCCATACCCAGCACGATACCCACGTGCCGTGGCTCAGCGAAATTCCGGCAAACCGCATAGTCAAGGACGGCTATCCCTACCACGTGGTACGCATCCATCCCGCGGACGCCGGGTCAAGAGGCATCCTGGACGGGGACATCGTTAAGATATACAACGACCGCGGCGGCGTGCTGGGCATAGCCCAGATAACCGAGCGGATGAAGCCCGGAAGCATTCACTCCTACGAGGGTTCAAGCAAATATGACCCGCTGGTCAAAGGCGACGCGGGCGCGGTGGACCGGGGCGGCTGTGTCAACCTGATAACGCCGTCACGCATGGTGTCAAAGAACGCCCCGGGCATGGCGAACAACTCCTGCCTGGTGGAAATAGAAAAGTGGCAACAATAATACTGTCCTCTCGCCCCGTGCGGGCTTCGTCGTGAGCTCAGCCGAACGGAGAGAGTTAGAGTGAGGGGGACCAATTGAATCGGTTTCACCCTCACCTTAATCCTCTCCCCTCAAGGGAGAGGAAATTTCTTTTTTTGGCGCCCTAGTGAATGGGCATGAATCATTGCGAGAAGTCCGGCCTGATACGGTAGAACAGGCCTCCGTGCCTGTCAGCCTTTCTTTTGGTTCATCTTTAGGTCTCACAGGCAGGGGTCACCCTGAATGGTTCACCCTGAAGGGACGCCTGAGCTACCAATGTTAAATAGGTGATGGTGGGTTACGCCCCGACAAAATCGAGGCTACACCCACCCTACTTGATAATAATTCCAACTTGCAATCAAGATATCAGTGAGGGTTATATTCTTGCATGGAGGTGTCTATGCTCTCTGGATTCCGGCTTGCGCCGGAATGGTGAGATGAGTGGGGGTCTGGGCATCCTCACAGCCCCTCTCTTCTCCACTCCGTTGAAAAACGGAGTCCAGAACGGGGCGGGGGTCATACGCACAAGAAATGCACGAAGGAGGACATCAAAGAACATAGTGTGTTCCGGCCTGCGCCGGAATGGAGTTATCTTGGTGACAAGAATGCCCTGTTTTACTGGTCCTGGATTAATGCCATTATGAAAGCTGTGTAGAATAAGCTCTACAGAAAAGTACCTTGCCTTCTTTCAGTATCTCTGATAAATACTTCGTGACCACATTTAAGTTGCTTATACTCCTTCTTCACTTCCTCAAGTGTCACCATTTTGCTCTTGTCAACCGGTTCCTAGTGATAGATCAATCCCAAACGTTCCACGATTCTCTTGCAATGCGGACAGAACATTCTCATGACGCTCTCCTTTAATGCCACTATTGGCACCTACTCTTATCAGCCCATTCAAAATGGTGGGTTACGCTCCGCTTAACCTGCCAATCGTTCCTTACTTTACCCCACCCGCCCCAGACCAAACTTCTCAGCGGCTTTCCGGAAACCCTGTAGCGCACCCTCCAGCGTCTTATCAGTCACACAGTAGGAGAGACGGAAATAGCCTGCCTGCCCGAACGCTACGCCGGGGACCGTCAGCACCCGCCATTTCTGTAGCTCCCTGACAAACTCGATTTCATCCGGGATAGGGGATTTCGGGAACATGTAGAACGCGCCCTGCGGCTTCACCACGGAGTAGCCCATAACGCAAAGGTGGTGATACAGGAAATCCCTCTTCTCCTGGTAGTCTGCTATGGAAACGCTGACGCCCTGTAGACGGGCTACCACGCGCTGCATCAGCGCCGGGGCGTTGACGAACCCCAGAGTCCGGTTGCAGAAGATGAAGCCGTTCAGCAGTTCTTCCTTGCTGGCGCAGTCCGGGTGTATAGCTATATAGCCGATGCGCTCGCCGGGCAGAGCCAGGTCTTTAGAGTGGGAGGCAGCGACTATGGTCTGGTTATGGTGGTGCAGGACCGCCGGAAACTTCTGACCGTCATAAATCAGCCGGCGGTACGCCTCGTCGCTGACCAGGAAGATGCGTGTCCCCAGCTCAGCCTCTTTCTTGCTTAGTATTTCCCCCAGGTCATGCAATAGCTTCTCGTCATAGACGACCCCCGTGGGGTTGTTGGGAGTATTTATGAGCACCACCTTCGTCCTTGCGGTTATGGCGGATTCGAAGGCATCCAGCCTCGGAAGGAAATTCTCATCAGTGGGCACTGCGGTGCAGACGCCGTTGTGGTTGTCAACATAGTTGCAGAACTCAAGAAAATAGGGTGTAAAAACGATGACCTCTTCGCCGGGATTCAGGAGCGTCTTCAATATCACGTTCAGCGCCCCGGCGGCGCCGCAGGTCATTACTATCTCACCTGCCCTGAACTTGATGCCTGTCTCCCCTGTCATCTGCTCCGCTACCGCCTCCCTGGTCTCCCGGTAGCCGGCATTCTCCATATAGCGGTGCATCCCGGGCACCGGCTTGTTCACCAGCTTCTTCAGCTCACGGTAGAACTGCGGCGGCGGCTCAACCACCGGATTTCCTATCGAAAGGTCGAAAACTTTCTCATCGCCGTACTGCTGTTTCAGGACATTTCCCTCCTCGAACATGCGCCGTATCCATGAGCCCATCACCATGCCCTTCTTCACTCTTTCAGAAATGTATGTCTCCACGCTCGTCCTCTCTTAAATGGTGAACCGTTACTTGGGTAACTTGACCTCCAGCGGGATGAATATTGAGCCGCT
>JAUYDO010000300.1 GCA_030691835.1 Dehalococcoidia bacterium
GACAACGGGGTTCATTCGTGATATTGTTTACTATTATAGTCATATTTGTCAACAAGGGGGCAAGCCATGAAGCTATCTACAAGAGCCAGATACGGCACCAGGGCACTCCTGGACCTGGCACTGTATGGAAGCGCTGAGCCAGTCCCGTTACGAGCTATTGCTAAAAGGCAACAGATATCGCTCACTTATCTTGAGCACGTGGTCACTCCCCTCATCACCTCCGGCATCCTGCGGAGCGTAAGAGGTTCCCGCGGCGGCGTGGCGCTTGCCCGACCCGCCCAGGAAATCAAGCTCCTCGAGGTTATCCATCTCCTCGAAGGCTCTACCTCCCCGGTGGAGTGCATCAGTGACCCGAGCGTTTGTTCCCATTCCCGGAAGTGCGTGACTCGTGACCTCTGGGCTGAACTCCAGGAAGCCATGGACCACATCCTTGAAGCCACTACCCTGGCAGACCTGGTTGAGCGCCAGAGGAAGAAGGATGAGAACGAAGAAGGTATGTACTATATATAATCAAATTGTACGGGATTCCAGCATTAATTATAAGGAGATAGGTATGGCTGAGAACGCGGATGTTATCAAATTCAGGGATGTAGAGCTTCCCAGGCTTACCCGGCGCATAGCCAGAAACTCGTCTGAGCTGGTCGGGAATACCCCGATGGTCAGGCTTAACCGCGTGACCGCCGGGGCGGAAGCCGACGTGGTAGCCAAGCTTGAATCCTTCAACCCGGTGGGCAGTGTCAAGGACCGCATCGGCGTGGCGATGATTGTCGACGCCGAGGCAAAGGGTCTCATTAAGAAAGACACGGTAATAGTCGAACCAACCAGCGGTAATACCGGTATCGCCCTCGCTTTTGTTTGCGCCGCCAGGGGCTACCGTCTCATTCTCACCATGCCGGACACCATGTCAATGGAGCGCAGACAGCTTCTCTCCGTCTTCGGCGCTGAGCTTGTGCTGACTCCCGGAGCCGAGGGTATGACCGGAGCCGTCAAGAAGGCGGAGCAACTGGTCAAAGAGAATGCCAACTATTTCATGCCCCAGCAGTTCAAGAACCCGGTGAATCCGGAGATTCACCGGCTGACCACCGCCGAAGAGATATGGCGTGACACCGAAGGCAAGGTGGACATCCTGGTCGCTGGTGTGGGCACCGGCGGCACCATTACCGGCGTCGCCGAGGTGATAAAGCCGAGAAAGCCATCATTCAAAGCTATAGCGGTAGAGCCTGCAAACTCTCCGGTACTCTCCGGAGGCAAGCCGGGACCGCACAAGATACAGGGCATCGGCGCGGGATTCATCCCGGACGTGCTGAGGCTGAACCTGGTAGATGAGATAGTCAAGGTGACCAACGAGGATGCCGGCACAATGGCGCGGAGAATGGCTAAGGAAGAAGGCATCCTGTGTGGTATATCTTCCGGTGCCGCCACCTGGGCGGCGGTACAGGTTGCCAGCAGACCGGAAAACAGGGGGAAGCTCATCGTGGTGGTGATACCTGATACCGGCGAGCGCTACCTCTCGACGTGGCTTTTTCAGGAGACAAATCGCGCCGCCCCCACCATTTAGTACCTTAAAAATAAAATCTTGCATAAAGCTTGTCCTGAACTTGATTCAGGATGGAAAAAACTGACTTGCGGACAGGCAGGGTTCACCCTGAATACGGATTCACCCTGAAGGGTTCACCCAGAAGGTTCTCCCTGGTTCCACTGAGTCACCACGAAGTGAAGGGACGCCTGTCCTACCGTCGGTACAACAGGCCTCCGTGCCTGTCGCGTCCTTTTTTGGTTACGGCTTGTCCGGGTTAGGGTAAACTAGAATAAAAGAATAGGAGACCAATGCGTAAGCTATCCGAACTTATCGTTTTGATTAAGGGGGGTGGTGAGGTTGCCAGCGGTATTGCCTACAGATTGCACCGCTCTCGTTTCAGGGTCTGTCTTACCGAAATTCAAGCCCCGCTGGCGGTCTGCCGCGGCACCTGCTTCTCTGAAGCTGTCTTTGACGGCACCAAGACTATAGAAGGTGTGACGGCGGAGCTTGTGCCGGTCTCCATGGAGCAGGTGTACCGGGTATGGAGGAGCGGTAACATCCCTATCGTGGTAGACCCGGAACTATCAATAAAACCTAAGATTACCCCTGACGTGCTGGTAGACGCCATTATGGCTAAACGGGAGACAGGCATCAGAATTACCGATGCTCCTCTGGTCATCGGCGTGGGTCCGGGCTTTTCCGCCGGGAAGAATGTGCACCTTGTCATCGAGTCCAACCACAGCAACAACCTGGGCAAAGTAATACTCTCCGGCGAGGCTGAAGCGGACACCGGTGAGCCGGTAGCCATCGCCGGATTGACTAGAGAGAGGGTACTGTGGGCACCCGAAGCAGGCGTGTTTACCACCAGTAAGGCAATCGGCGACCTGGTGGAGGCAGATGAAGTCATCGCCTACATAGATGAGATACCTCTGAAAGCGCCGCTGAGTGGCATGTTGCGGGGATTGCTGAGGAGCGGGGTCAAGGTGTTACGCAATACCAAGCTGATAGAAGTTGGTCCCCCTGTGAATGATAAGTCCATCTGCCTGGACATCAGGGACAAGATTCGAGCCATCAGCGGCGGCGTGCTTGAAGCCATAATGATGTCACTTAATACTCCGGAGGCTTGAAAATGAAATTCGAAACGCTGGCAATTCACGCCGGAGACAGGCTGGATAAGCCCTTCGGCGCTCTGGCGGTACCCATATATCAGACCTCGACCTTTGTCTTTAAGGACGTGGGCAAGACCCGCGGCGGCTATGATTACTCGCGCACCGCCAACCCCACGCGCAAGGTGCTCGAGGATACCATCGCCAGTCTGGAGGGCGGCAAGGCTGGATTCGCCTTCGGCACCGGTATGGCGGCGGAGACCACCGCCATTCACCTGCTAAAGACGGGCGACCACGTTATCTGCGGTGATGACGTCTACGGCGGCACGTACCGGCTTTTCCAGAAGGTGATGACCGCCTTCGGTCTGGATTTCACCTTTATAAGGATGAACAGCCGTGAAGCTATTGAATCAGTGATAAAGCCGAACACAAAAATGCTCTGGCTTGAGACGCCGTCAAACCCCTTGTTGAACATCGTTGACCTGGAGATGGCGGTAGACGTGGCGCGGAAGCACAAACTGCTGACGGTGATTGATAACACCTTTGCCACGCCGTATCTCCTGCGCCCCATCGAGTACGGCGTCGACATGGTGGTGCACTCGACGACCAAGTACCTCAACGGACACTGTGACGTGGTAGGCGGAGCCATAGTCACCACCACTGATGAGCTGACCGAGAGGGTCCAGTTCCTGCTCAACGCCATGGGCACGTGCGAAGCGCCCTTCGACTGCTGGCTGGTGCTCCGGGGCATCGAGACTTTGCCGGTGCGCATGAGACAGCATGAGCAGAACGCCACCGCCGTGGCAAATTACCTTTATAAGCATCCTGCCGTAAAGAAAGTTTATTACCCCGGGCTTCCCTCGCACCTGGGTCACGATATCGCTAAAAGGCAGATGAAGGGCTTCGGAGGCATGGTCTCCTTCGAGGTCAAGGGCGGACTCGAGGCGGCTAACCGCTTTTTAAGGAGAATTAAGGTTTTTTCTCTGGCGGAATCGCTCGGCGGCGCGCCTTCCCTTGCCGAGCACCCGGGCACCATGAGCCATGCCTCTATGCCGGAGGACTTTAGAAAAAAGACCGGCATCACCGACGGACTTATCAGGCTCTCGGTGGGCTTAGAGCACATTGATGACCTTGCTGATGATTTGAAGCAGGCGCTCAAGCCGGCGCGGAGGG
>JAUYDO010000078.1 GCA_030691835.1 Dehalococcoidia bacterium
CCTCACCTCCCAGGTCAGATTCAGACCCTGACCGTTGTTCTCCAGCATCTCCACGATGCGCAGGCTCTGCTCGTTGTGCCTGAACCCGCCCTGATACAGCTCATCCAGGACTTCCTCGCCTATGTGACCGAACGGGGTGTGACCGAGGTCGTGTCCCAGGGCTATCGCCTCGGTAAGGTCTTCATTGAGATTGAGGGCACGGCTGATGGTGCGGGCTATCTGAGACACCTCCAGGGTATGGGTCAGCCGGGTCACGTAGTGGTCGCCGGTAGGGGCAACGAACACCTGCGTCTTGTGCTTCAGCCGCCGGAAAGCCTTGCAGTGGATTATGCGGTCACGGTCTCTCTGGAAGTCGGTGCGTACTGGACTGGGTTCCTCAGGTCTCTGCCTGCCCCGTGACAGCCGGCTCTTCGCCGCGTGAGGTGAAAGGGTGTCTTCTCTTGCCTCGATTGTCCGCCTGACAATATCAAGCTGATTGAGCACGTATTCCCAGTCGCTCCTCAACCTTACGGATTATCTCCCTGGTAACATCAATCACATCAAAACAAATAGCGCATTTGAGTATGACAACATGCTCTACCTGTCGTTAAGAGGGTTTCGGGGTATAACTGCCGAGCAATTTCTTACAGTAGGCCCTTCGAGCCGGTAAGCTCGGCTTTCCTCTCCATTTTCTCTTTGATTGCCGTCTGTGCCGCTACCAACTTGGCAATGGGTATGCGGAACGGGCTGCAGCTTACGTAGCTGACGCCGATGCTATGGAAGAAGCGAATCGAATTCGGCTCGCCGCCTTGCTCGCCACAAACGCCAATTTCCAGTTCTTTCTTGGTTCGTCGTCCCCAGAAAATGGCAGCCTCCATCAGCCGGCCTACCCCTTGAAAATCAATCACTTCAAAGGGGTCTTTCTTCAAGATTCCCTTTTCCAGATAAGGGGCCAGGAACTTCTTTTCGGCATCTTCACGGCTGAAAGAGAGGGCAGCCTGGGTGAGGTCGTTTGTGCCGAAGGAGAAGAATTCGACTGCCTCAGCCAGTTGGTCGGCAGTTACGCAAGCGCGCACCGTCTCTACCATGATACCCAATTTGATGTCACGGTTTTTAAAGAAGGTCTTTACCAGATTCACCTCTTCAACCGCCATCACCTGCGGGAACATGATGGAAACATTGGCTGGCACTTCAGCCATAGCTTGCTCGATGGCTTCTATCTGCATCTTGTACAGCTCGGGATGAGTGATGGCAAGCCTGATGCCCCGGTGCCCCAGCATGGGATTAACTTCTTTAAGTTCGTCAATCCTCTGCCTGACCCGCGGGTCGGTGGTTTCCTTCTCAGAGGGCAGGAATTCATGCAGCGGCATGTCAAGCAGACGGATGATAATCGGTAGACCTTTCAAAACTTTAAATATAGTGACAAAGTCCTTTTTCTGCAGAGGAAGTAGCTGCTCAATAGCGGCTTCTCTTTCCTTTTCTGTGTCAGCGAGTATAAACGACCGTATGACAGCGAGACGGTCCGGCTCATTGAACATGCGCTCTGTCCGGCACAGGCCAACCGCCTCAGCGCCAAACTCTATGGCTTGAGCAATCATTGCTGGGGTATCAGCGTTGGTTCGCACGCCAAGACGCTTGAAACCACTAGCCCAGCTCATTAGCTCAGCCAGCTCAGGAACGATGGCTGCCTCTTCCAGTGGAAGCCGGCCAAGATACACATTGCCGGTGCTGCCATCTATGGTTATCTCCTCGCCCTTCTTGACGACCGTTTCACCAACTATAAAGACGTCCTTTTGGGGGTCGATGTTGATAGACTCGGCACCACAGACGCAGGCCTTGCCCATGGCGCGTGTCACTATGGCGGCGTGGGAGGTTAAGCCGCCCTTCTGTGTCAGTACACCAACTGCTGCGGCGATGCCGTGAATATCATCCGGGCTGGTATCAGGACGAACCAGTATCGTAGAGATGCCCTGCTTCGCCAGTGCCACCGCTTCGATTGGTTCAAAAACAACCGCGCCGCAGGCAGCGCCTGGCGCTGCATTGAGACCTTTCGTCAATGGTTTATATGACTCGGGCGACTTTATCTTTTTATGCAGCAACGACCGCAGGTCTTCGATTGTGACGCGCAATACGGCTTCTTCACGGGTAATCAGACCCTCGGCTACCATATCGACTGCGATTTTGACCGCCGCATAGCCGCTTCTTTTGCCTGACCTGGTCTGGAGGATGTAAAGCTTACCGGACTCAACCGTGAACTCTATATCCTGCATGTCATAGTAATACGACTCAAGCGATTTGGCTAACCTGTCCAGTTCTGCGTAGACTTCTGGCATTTGTTTCTTCAGGCTAGCGACCGGGACGGGCGTCTTGACTCCAGAGACCACATCCTCGCCCTGAGCTTGACCGAGATACTCGCCAAAGAGACCCTTTTCGCCAGTGCTTGGGTTGCGGGTGAACACAACTCCCGTGCCAGAATTGGCATCTTTGTTGCCGTAGACCATCGCCTGTACGATAACGGCGGTGCCGAGGTCACCAGGGATGGTGTTCAAGCGGCGATATTCGATAGCGCGTTTGCTGTCCCATGATTCGAAGACCTGTTTTATGGCTTCTTTGACTTTAATCATATCACCTATGTTAAGGACGGTATCCATCATGCCGGGCATGGAAACCGGGGCGGAAGACCGCACCGTTTACGGGCAGATCGAACGATTCAAGCGGGCTGTGGCGAAGAGCGTCTCGCCTCTATACCTTGCGCTGGGCAACCACGACATTGCTCAGTATGGGATCACCGAGGCAGCTAAACTTGATTCCGACCAGTCGTTCGCCGGAGAAGCCCGTG
>JAUYDO010000164.1 GCA_030691835.1 Dehalococcoidia bacterium
AGAACCATCTATACACCAGGGTATGAGGGAATCTTTCTTACGTAGTACAGCTTCTAGATACTGATTACAAAATCACTTACTTACTGACATACCGTATCCTGATTAGCCAAGAGCCCCCATTAGGGGGCTTTTTTATTATCGCTAAAAACACCTTCCTCGGGAGGGGAAGGAGGGAGAGGATGCAATTGCTTCCTCTGATATAACTTAATGACTTTTTGTTACACAATGAAGCTAGAAAAGTGAAAAAGTAGGTCGTAGTAAATGAAGTTCGGATTTAAGAAGATGCTCCTCATGGCTGTCATGATAATAATCCTGATAGTCTTCCTTATCATGGTATCTCAGCGTAACTTGGTGGGTGAGGTAGCCTGCTTAGGTGCAACAGGTGCACTGTTCATGGCAACCCGCAGGAAGCAGAATCACTAACAATAGCTCCTTTTGTTCAATAATGAAGCTAGCAATTGAAAAAGGAGTAAACCAAAAGCTTAAAAAACACATCTTGAGACTGGCAATCTTAAAAACTACCCTTGATATATATGTACCTTAATAAACACCACTTACCGCATAACGGGCGGGTGATAGTCACAGGTGAATAGGTTTACTAACCGAAAGCTGGTTGACCTAGTGGTTATAGAGTAGCAGTTAAGCCGTACAGTGTGGGTGTTACGTTCAATAAAATGAAAGTGAGGTATTGAACGAATGAATCCTACGCCTACATACATCAAGTCGCTTTTAACCCCCGCCACCAAACAGCCACTGGGTCGTAAGGTATGGTCAATTGACCTGGTGGCGGTATGGCTTCCATTCTTTATAGCTACCAATGCGATGCAAGACACGGCTATCCCGTCCGATGCGCTCGGTTGTCCGTTAAGGCTCGGATACGACAAGGCTGGTGCGGTACGCTTCACACAAGCGGGTCGCCCCGTTATCAGGGTCGCAAAGGAATTGAGCGACTCTGTGCGTCTTGTCCGTGACAACTTCACAGCCAATCTTATCAACTACGCTGGTGAAGTGATGCGGGACAATACAGAGGCGTACAAGGCGCAAGTCTCAAGCGCACAAAAAGCGGGTATGCCGATATACCAGCACGACCTTGCCGAATTGGACAAGGCTGTCAAAGCCAAAGCGGAAGCGATAGCCAAAGCGGAAGCGGTAGCGGTAGCCAAAGCCAAAGCGGAAGCGGTAGCGGAAGCCGAAACGATAACCGAACGGGAAGCGGTAGCCGTCTAAAGTCACACAAGGGCGTAACACCCACACTCTACGGCTTAACTAAAAGAGAGGGTAAGTTATGACGAAACCGAAATGGGCAACTTCAGAGCGTCAAACCTACCTTGTCAAGCTATTCATACGTTCAAGTGGCTTTTGCGTGTTTGGGGAAGCTAATTGCACGATTCCAGAGCATCACTATGAGATTGCCATTGAACGGCTAATTGACGATTGGCAAGCGGAAGATAGAGAACAAGCCAACCTAGATTGGCAAGCGGAACGGAAAGTCTTGCACTCACTAGGCGAACGTAAAACGCCGTTGCGTGGTAGATTCTCAAATATCAGTCAGGATATATGGCACGACCAGCAACCGCTATTTTACGTTGAGAATCTAGGAATGAACGGTATAACGCTAAAGCCGTTCGCTAAAGTCAAGCTGTCATCAAGCTATATGCGCCTGTATGTGGACTTGGGCGATTGCTTACGGAATGTGAGTAAAAATAAAAGACGCAAGGCTATCCGATACGGCAAGCCACTTCCGAAGTCCGTTGACAATAGAATAGCTGATAAGGTCTGGCAAGCGGTCAAGCATTATCTAAACTACTAAAAGCAAAAAAAAGACGCTTCTAGTTTACTAGGGGCGTCTTTTGCTATTCACACGCATATTTGAGGGCGTTACGAAAGTACCGCCCTCTTTTTGTAATTACGAACAGATAGCTTTGAGGCTAATCAGAGAGGTATTGTGAGTACCCTGACGGGCGTACGACAGCCTCTACGGGCATCGTAGCGAGTCGGTCGGGGCAAAGTGGGGCTAATTGAGGCTAAAAGGGGCTATTTGAGGTCGGTTAGAGCCGGTTAAGGCTGATTTGGGCGTTACGATGGAGTAATGCCATCTCTTTTTATGTACTGTGTCCATCAAAGGAGGTGGATATATGGATTACAGTCGGGAGATACTCAAAACGTACTTCAATATGACAGATGCCGAGCTGGACAAGGAACTTGCTTCGTTATCTCCGGCGGAACGGGCTGAATTGTTCTACCTGGCAGAAAAGGAACTGGTTCCCTACGACTAACAGCTCCTTAAATTAAAGGGTTGCTATTAAGCCGGTGGGGGGGTTACAAAGTAGCACCCTCTCTTTGTGCCTACGAACAGACTACTTTTGAGGAGGAGTCCAATATGGCAGTAGGTCAAGTATTCGGGGAGCATACCGGCAAGCTCTAATAATAGAATGCCGCCTTGGGTATTGCGCTACTAAGAAAACTCACTATGGCGGCGGTGGAAATGTTAAAAGTCAGTGTCCAATATGTGGTGGGGAGCTTCATCCCCAGTAAGATAATTATTATTAAAGAAAGGAGGTGTAACGTGGCAAGAAAATTCATTGTCGATGGAACAGAGTACCCGGATCCCGGACCTGATGTGACCCCTGAACAGTTCAAGCAGATGATGGCCGGCTTTTTACCCGAGCTGTCTAACGCCGATATGACCCAGGAGAAACAGGGCGAGGACACCATCTATCGTTTCAAACGGCGCGTCGGAACAAAAGGATGAAGAAGGGACCCCAAGCACGGCTACCGGAAGATAGGTTCTGGGCAAAGGTCGATAAGAACGGACCTATCGTTATACCTGAGCTAGTGCCATGCTGGATGTAGAAGGGAGCCCATCAGAAACTGGGGTACGGCAATTTCTTTATTGGAAGTCACACATTTGTCTCGGCTCACAAGTTTGCCTATGAGACACTTGTCGGTCCTGTCCCGGAAGGCAAGGAGCTTGACCATCTCTGCCGTAATCCTCCTTGTGTTAATCCTGCTCACCTTGAACCGGTGACCCATCAGGAAAATGACATAAGGGGGATAGCTGGAACTGTAAGTGCACAACGGCTGAGGTCTATAACGCATTGCCCGCAAGGCCATCCCTATGATTTATTCAATACCTACATTCATCCGAAAACTGGAGCAAGGATGTGTAGAATTTGTAGGTCTCTCAGAAAGAGTGCTGAAACGCTGAAGAAAAAGAAGGGTATTCCACATGCAGACTAAGAATCAAAACATCGACAGGAAGAGGTGACGTATGGCCAGAAGAATCATTGCACAGTGTAATACTGTCGACTTCAATGATATCGCGCACCTTGTAGACCTTGTAAGTAATGGCGGTGCCGTCTTCCAGGATAACCTCAACAGCCGACAAAAAGCGACAATCAGAGTGGTCTATCATTTTGAGCAATGCGGTGTCCCTTTCAAAGTACTCTTGAAACTCCGCGAGGTTCTCGTCTGGGAAATGCCGGACAAGGGGTTAGCTTTCGAGTACAAGCTGTTGGACCCGAGAGATAGCGCAACCTGGCATATTCTGAGGACGATGCAACCAAGAAAGGTGAACTCGCGTGGATGAAGCAGAGAATATCGAGAGGGTAGTTACAGCTCTCCTGAAGGTGCCGGAAAAGAAACTGCGCATCATAGAACTCGTGAATGAGATACCTATCAAGTATGGTGAGCTGGATTATACCGAACTGGCAAAACGGCAGCTCGATGTAACCCTTGCCATTGCCGAGGCTAAATCCTACGGCACTCATACCATAATGGCAGTTGATTCGCTAATCAGGTTGAGAGCCAGGGAGGAGGCGTAGATGTGGGATTTGGAACAGATCATCGAGCAGAATAACCAAGCCGCCCTGGATTACATGATGAGAGGCCTTCAGGTCGAGGAGGCACAGTCGCCGCAACCTGAGGCATGGGCGCTATCCTTGCTGGCCGACATACTCAAGGTGGGCCCACCTCTTCTGTCAGAAATCATCGAGTGTCTTCAACACATCGATAATCAGAAGGAATTCTTAAGCCTGGTCAGAATGTTATTACCGGAACACGAGACAGAGATCATGGCGGAAACCAAAAGACGGCGGGTGTATAAGTTTTGTTTCTACTTTGGCAAGAAATACTATCGGCTTCCAGCTAATACCGAATGCTCGACAAGCGATTGGATAGCAGGTATGCCGGTAGAGCTGTTAGCTATGTCCTATTCATCCTACCACGAGCTGGATATGCGCCCGGGCTACCTCTTGTTGCTGTCGCTCGTAATATATCCTTACGAAGGCGACGAAAGGGATTTGGAAGAAGACGAATTAGGCGACATTCCTGATGGCGCCAGAGTACCTCTTCTTGACCTGGTACAGAATATGGTCGGCGCCGAGCTGGTTAATCGGATACCAGCGGAGGGCTGGGACCCCGTTGAATTACACCGGATGACAGACAAGACACCTTATGACGGAGTCGGTGACTTCGCCGATTGGGTATGCTCTCAGACAGAGTGTGTCATGTTGGATGCCAGCTACGAGAATTGCGACTACCAGGAAGGCGTCGGCGAGCCTATCTTTCGATGGACAAAGCGTAATGTCGCTATCTTGACCGAGCAATGGCCGAAAGTCAAGCGAATTCGCAGGAAAATAGACCACATTGTTGAATGGCTTGAGGCAGACCAGATAAACCACTTCGCGGAGCTCCTGGAGTTTTTATTGAAATCCCAGCCGGCGAAAACCAAGAAAAGGAAATACCTCTATGACCCCATGGAGCATATCTGTCAACTAGACCAGGATTCTGGAGAGGAGGGACGATGACAACGAATAAGGCACCCGCTTTCACCTGGGCAGTTCCAAAAGAGTTAGGCATACCTGCCGACCCTCTCAGATTACGTCTCGACTTTTTTCACCAGAGTACCACTCTCATATATTTTCAGGGGGATACGGTTACCACCAAGCAGGTCGACGCGATGGATGTAGCCCATGCCCTGGCTAGTGACCTGTCTTTCGGCACCGGGTTGTTACCGCCCAACACTCTCTGGTGGCAAAATACCAGGGGCGGTCCGGTGTTCGCACTGTATGTCGAGCCGAAAATCCGGAAGTTGGCTCTGCAGGAGAGTATCAAGAAGCCTCCCCGCCGGTTCACTATCCCGCTTCCCGGGCTCATCTTTCTCTGCACACCAGGTCAACCGCCATGGGTGATAGCCTGTAAGAAAAAACCGACGAAAGAGAGTGACCTAGTATTTCATGCTCCACTTTGTAATATTTTCAGAAACGGAAGGTCATGCCCTGGCTCTCACACGTACCCAACTCGCATTGTAGATATAGTACAGTCATTCTTTGTATCGTTCTTCAGTGCAACCGCGGACCTGCAGAACAGGTCACAGAAGTTCCCGAAGAACGTAATTGACCTGTGGAAATATCTAGATGGGAAGTCCAAATTTCCTAACGACGATTTAAATGAGTTTGGGACGGTTGCCGATTTAATGAACATGGGAAAGTCGTGAAGATTCAAGACCGAATAAAAGCCCTGCCGAATATTAAAGATGCCTACTGGGACTGGAAACAAAACAGACTGGTTGTTTATTACACTGGTGAACTTTTCAGAACACGAGTATTGGTGGCAGGGGCGATTGGTGATGCTGGACTTCAACGAGCAGTAGACACCATCACTTTTATTCAACAAAGCAATGAGGAGGTGATGTGAGACGGCAACTTATACTGTTTCGTTAGGAGAAAACACTGGCAAATACAAATTGGTCGTAGTTGGCTGCGGTGGTACCGGTTCACTGGTTAGCGAAGGGCTTTGTAGACTTCTAATAGGTAGTGATTTAACTCTGATGTTGGTAGATCCCGATCGGGTCGAACCTCACAACCTGCGCCGCCAGGCTTTCTTCGAAGGGGATATCGGCAGGTTCAAAGCTCAAGTGCTTGCCGAGCGCCTAGCCAGGCAGTACGGGCGTCAGATAGGCTACAGCGTATTGCCTTATGACAAAGCTATGTTCGATGAGGAAATGGGCGGCGGGATGCGTTCTAGGGCATTATCGCTAATCATTGTGGCCTGCGTCGACAACACATTTGCCAGGAGAAGTATTGCTGACAGTATTGGTGGCAGTTGGGAGAGCAAATGGTGGGTAGACGCCGGCAATGGCTTTGCATCGGGCCAGGTGTTGCTCGGTAATGCCAAGGACAAGGAAAGTCTAAAAGAGGGATTTAACAAGGCTGACCGTACTGTTGTACGGTTACCGATGCCCTCTCTCCAGCTCCCGGCGCTTCTAATACCGACGGTCAAGTCGGAGCGGCCGCGGGACTGCGCCGAAGCGGTAGAGGACGACGACCAAAGCCCTACAATTAACCAAGCGATGGCAACACTGGTCTTAGACTGCATATATCGTCTTCTAAGGGGTACGTTGACGACCATGGGCGCGTACATAGACCTTGACGCCGGGACTCTTCAGACAGTGCCGGCTTCACCCGCGACGGTCGCCAGAATGTTTGGGATGAAAGTTAATGAACTAATGACCAATAAATGCGCTCTGGGGGCGAGGTACCACGTATGACCAAGCCAGTAGGGTACTTAATCAACACGCCGGCCGGTCTGCAGGGGGAAGCTGGAGTATTTTATGACTATATCATGGCTGCCGGTGGATTGTATCTGCGGGCAAAGAACGCACACCTGGCAGCTACCGTGTGTATCGCGCCCCAACTGGTCAGAGGGCTGGCGCCGCTGGAGGAATCTATTCAACTGATTCATGGGAAGATACCCACGGAGCTGCTCTCCCTGGCGCTGTCGGTACTAATCATAAAGCCGGATATCGAGCAGTACCTGGCGGTCATATGGAAAGATGGCTACACCATTAAGATACCGCCACAGGAGCAAACTCCGGCATCAGTCACCTATGAAGTCTTGCCAGATACGGTGCTAGATATCCACAGCCATGTTGACCCGGTGCCGCCCCAGTTCACTGGTATCGACAACCATGATGAGCAGGGGTTCGGTATTTATTGTGTCGTTGGGGATTTAAGGAATCTGTTCCCTACGGTCACCTTGCGTCTTGGGGTATATGGCTACTTCATGGAAATAGATAAAAGTGAGGTCTTCGCATGAAAAGCGCAGAGGAACATGAACAGCGAGAATACGAGCGACGGAAGATCGTTGAGAAGGCAGTTGAAGCCGCTGATAGGATAATTCTGGACGGGAGTGATGGGACGGTGGAGGAGACAAATTGGCTAACGGCAGAGGTTGCTAGGAAATTCAACGAGAAAGTTAACCATGCCTTCCAGACAGCACTGCTCAAGAAGGATTTAGAATAGCAAAGAGAATCTTAAAAAGGAGGTGAACAATGCCACGGGAAGAGCTAAAGGTAAACATTATCATCAGGGGAGACAAAATCTTCCTGGGAGCTCAGGCGACCGACTGCGACCCGAAGATGACCACACTGACGGGTAATCTCCAGAACGCGCTCGAGCTAATCCCCAACTTCATCGAGCAGGCGAACCGAGAGTGGGACGTATCGGCACGCAATCCCAAGGTGCCAGAACCGGTAGTAGCAGCGCCAGCACCGCGAGTAGCGACGACGTCCGCGAGCAAACCGGCTGCCGCCGCAAAGCCCGCTCCAGCACAGCCAAAATTCTTTTAAAACTGAATGGGTGAGCCTCAAAAGAAGAGAAAACCAAACCCAAAGAGCGAGTCATTGAACTGAAGTAAACCAGGTCTCAGAAGCGAGCCAACCTGAAGGAGCAAACCATCGGCATAGAGCGAGCCAGGACACGTGAGAATACCAGCATCCAAAAGCGAGCCCAAACCTGGGAGTAAACCAGTACTTCAGAGCGAGCCAAGGCATTTGAGAAACCCAGAGGCTGAGAGCGAGCCAATGACCATGAATAAACCATCGAAACCGAGCGTAACAAGTCTCCGGGCCGGCCTCCGGAGACTGAATAATTGGCCAAAAAGGAGGTGAAACAGATGAACATACAAGTAACCAAGCTCAGAGAAGTGATGGAGCTGCTCAAGCCGGCAGTTCCCAAGAAGTCTACGCTAAAGGTTACGGCCTACATCAGACTCGGCGAGGGGAAGGCGATAGCAACGGACCTTGAATCGATGGTCATAGCAGACCTACCCGAAGCCACGGAGGCGATGTTGCTGCCCTTCGTCCAGATCGCCGAGATGCTCAAGTATGTGCCCGGCAATGAGGTGCTCAAAGTCGAGGCAGAGGGCAAAATGCTGAAGCTCTCATGGCCAGACGGCAACGCAAGTTACCCGACAGAGTCCGTCGCGGATTTTCCCGTACTACCCGATATGCCGGTTAAAGCCGAGGGTCTGGTTGATGGCGACACCCTGATGCCCGCATTGGAGGCTGCCCTAGCTTACGCAGCCACCGACACCGCCCGCCCTGTGCTCAGCGGAGTAACCCTGGTATTAGGCAATCCCATCGAGGTTGCATCCGGAGACGGCTTCAGGATGTCCCACCAGGTGCTGGGGCTTTCCTTCCCACTTGAGGTAAAAATCATCATACCGGCACATGCTGTGGCAATCCTGGAACACGTCTTTGCCAAGACACCGCGGACGCCTCCCTCGACTGCCGACTCCCTGATCAAGGTGATCACCGCCAAGCGGCAACTCCACATGGCTCTCTTCGGCGACAACAAGGTCAGGCTGGACTTCGGCACGAGCGCATCCGTCGTCGTCAATCTAATCGCTGGCGAGCCGCCGGCATGGCTTCAGCTCATCCCTAAAGGCGAGCCAGTGCTGCAGAGCCAGGTCTTCGCTCCGCAACTGGAAGCGGCTGCCAAGCGGGTCCGCACCATTGCCAAGGACGGCAGCGGTATTGTCCGCCTGGAGTTTGCTGGCGGCAAGCTGAAGGTATCCGCCAAAGGAGACGACCAGGAAATCAGTGCCACCATGGACGCACTGAATACCCAAGGCGAACCGGGTAGGACCGCTCTCGACCAGAAATACCTTATCGGCTACCTCTCCGGCAAACAGGGCATCGTCATCTTCTCCAAGTACACCGACATCGGCCCTGTAGTCTTCCAGTACCAGAATTCGCCGCGAGTCCTGATCATGCCGATGGCTGTACAGTGGGGGGACGAAACCCCGCCAGCCGCGGCAACAGTAGAACCGACCGCGGAAACAACCGCAGAAACACCGGAAGTTGAGCCAGGTGAAGAAACCGAACCCGTGGAAGAAGAAAATACCGGCGAGGAGGAACCGGTAACCACCGAGTAAGTAAATACCCGGGTATTTACTGGGGGTGCCGGGGGTAGGAGCTCCCGGCACCCCTCTTTGTTAGCAATAATACCAGAAAAGGAGGCTCTATGAAAGAGGTTGTCGTAAAACAGGCAGAAATCGAGGTGAATGGCAACAAGTTTACCGTCACCCGCATACCCACGGCCACATCCGGGAGCTGGTTCACGATCCATGACGCCTTCGAGATATGGGGAGCAGTGGCCATCGATGACTTCTCCGGAGAAATAGACGGCTGGCGTAATCCACCCGATAAGTGCCGAGCAGAGATTGAAAATGCCATCAAGAAGGCATTTGACATCCCGGAGAATGAGGTGACAGATGACCACCAAACAGGATGATAAATGGATCGGCGAGCTGGTTGGAGCTCTCTGTGACCCGATAATCGTTTATCCCTCCGGTTGGGAGGATACCTTACCTGACTGGATCAAGTCCCAGATTCACCTGGAGCGGCTAATTATGAACGCCAAGGTGATGAAGGAAGGGGGTGTGCCGGTCGGTGACACGGAAGCTCTGGCCTATATGTACCCGCGAACGATGGAAGCACCGATGAGCGAACAGTGGTTCCGCATTTATATGTACGTCTTCACCCAAGCCATGAAATTCAAGAAGACGGAAGTGCCGGAGGACCTCAGGAGCGAGACCCTAACAGATTACGATATGAGGCAGCTGGACGACTTGAAGCGGTGGATCTACCAGAAGCGAGTACAGCACCGCAAGGAAAAGGCCCGCGACGAGCGGCGCCAGGCGGCTGAGGAAGCAGAGACAAAAGAGGCATCCGGGGCAAAGGAACTGGAAACCAAGCCAGTCCAGCCCTCATTCTTCTAGGTGACTTTAGTAAACCAAAGTGAACGATAGTGACAAATATTGAATAGGAGGTAGAGAAATATGGAGACAAAATATCTAAGCTGTGCTGAAACAGCAAAGTTTGTACGAGCTGCCTTGAAAAAGAAATTCCCTGGAGTGAAGTTTTCTGTGCGGTCCAGTGTTTACAGCGGGGGAGCTTCGATCGATGTGTCCTGGGTTCTTGGCCCTACTACCAGGGAAGTCGACACTGTCGCCGGTCAATTTGAATCAGCCGACTTCGATGGGAGTATAGACATGGAGACTCGTTACGACCACTGGTTGTTGCCCGATGGTTCCACGATCGTCAAACATGGTCCCGGCACTGAGGGTTCTATGGGTTATATTCCAGCCGTGTCAAATCCAATGCCCCCCGGCTCTATTCCGGTATCATTTGGCGCTCACTACGTACAATGCCAGCGCCGGTACGCCGACCAATGGGAGGGCGAAACAACCCTGATAAACCAGGTCGCCGCTGACATGTGTAAGCTTCAAGGGGTCGCGTGGAATGGTCCAAACCTGACAACAGGGCTATTTGGTTCCGGCGACACGGAACAAGTCAGTCAACATGCCTG
>JAUYDO010000184.1 GCA_030691835.1 Dehalococcoidia bacterium
ATCGTGGTCTCCATGCTCAGCTATACCAACTGGAGCTCTTTCCTGTCCGTCCTTATTTCCGAAGAGATACTATTCGCTATCAGGCTTAGCCTTATCACGGCGACCGTGTCTACAATCATCGCTATGTTAATAGCGATTCCCGTGGCTTACGCTATCTCCAAGACACGCTTCTTTGGTAAAGACGTGGTTGACAGCATGCTAGACCTGCCCATAGTCATATCGCCGGTGGCGCTCGGCGCCGCCTTGCTGGTGTTCTTCAGCACGCCGGTGGGCGCCGGCATCAACGACCGGATGCAGTTCGTCTTCGCTGTGCCCGGCATTGTTCTCGCTCAGTTCACCGTCGTCTGCGCCCTGGCTATTCGCCTGCTCAAGTCCACCTTTGACACCATCGACCCCAGATACGAGCAGGTGAGCCGGACGCTGGGATGCAGTAAGCCTGAAGCCTTCTTTCGCGTCATAATTCCGCTTGCCAGAGACGGCTTGATTGCTTCCAGCATCCTGACCTGGGCGCGGGCGGTGGGGGAGTTCGGAGCTACGGTCACCCTTGCCGGAGCAACCGCTATGAAGACGGAGACCCTGCCCATCGCTATATTTCTGAGTCTTGCCTCGGCGGACCTGGATAAGGCAATAGCCGTAATCCTGGTGCTCATCATCATCGCTACCGCCGCTCTGCTAATCATAAGGAAACTTATCGGCAGAAGGTACGCCATATGATACGGATAAAGAACCTGTCCTACCAGCTAGACCAGTTTTCTCTCAAAGACTTAAACCTCTCTATCGAGGATGGGGAGTACTTCGTCATCCTGGGTCCCACCGGCGCCGGCAAGACCGTCCTGCTGGAGTGCGTCGCCGGACTTCATAAAGTTAGCAAGGGAGAAATCTGGATAAACGGCTCAGAGGTGACTCACCTCACACCCGAGGAGAGAGGCTTGGGCTACGTGCCCCAGGACTACGTGCTCTTCCCATTCCTGAACGTAATGGAAAATATTGTCTTCGGGATAAAGAGGGACAGGCATTCGAGGTCTAAGGTACAGGAGCGGCTAACAAGCCTGGCGAACCTGATGGGCATATCAAGTTTACTCAAGAGGGATGTGCGTTCGCTTAGCGGTGGGGAGAAGCAGAGAGTCGCTCTCGCCCGCGCCCTGGCTCCGGCGCCGCGGATTCTTTTGCTTGACGAGCCACTGAGCAGCCTGGACCTGCAGACCGCCAAGCACCTGAGGCTGGAGCTTAAGCGCATCCACCGGGAACTTGGCGTTACCACACTCCATATAACCCACAATCAGGCTGAAGCCGAGGAGCTGGCTGACCGAATCGCCATCATACACTGCGGCAGGGTGGAGCAGGTAGGGAAGCCAAACGATGTCTTCTTCTCACCGGAGAACGAGACGGTCTCCAACTTCATCGGCGCGCTGAATATACTGGAGTGCCGGTCATGCCGTAGTCTGGGACCGGGGCTGATGGAGGTGGACTGCGGGGGCATGCGTATTATCCTGCCTCACGATGAAGGTATGGTGCAGAAGGTAGCCATATTCCCGCGCGATATCTACGTCTCCGATGTGCCTCCACCGGGACCCTCGGTAAACCGGTACAAGGGCAAAATACGCGATATCAAGCTCATGGGCTCTATGGCGAGGTTAGAGGTCGAAGTGGGGGAAAATATACTCAAGGCAGAGATACCGCAGGATATGTGCGAAGAAATGAACCTGGCATCTGGCAAAGACGTCTACCTTATTCTGAGATTGAGATTGCTGAGAATTCTAAATAAGGGTGGAACGTGAAAGAACGGATGTGGTATTATCATTAAAGTGTCTGCACAAGCTGGTTGATAACAGTCTTAAAGGTAAAGCATATGCTGGATATATACCGGGAGATAGTGAACATCATAACTGAAGGGGGAGAGGCGGCTCTGGCGACCATCGTGTCGGCAAGTCACTCCACGCCGCGGGGCGTTGGCGCGAAGATGCTGGTCAAGCCAGACGGCAGTATCCTGGGCTCCGTCGGCGGTGGGAACTCCGAGAAAGAGACCATCAAGGAAGCCCTGAACGTCATCAGGACCGGGAAGCCGAAACGGCTACATTTCAGCCTCGTGCCCAGGCGGGGCGAAGACGCCGGAATGATATGCGGCGGAGAGATGGAGGTATTCGTGGAACCAATCCTGCAATCACCGACTATGTATCTCTTTGGCGGCGGGCATATCTCGGTGGCGCTGGCTAAGGTTGCCAGGCTGGTAGATTTCAAGGTGGTGCTCATCGAGGACCGCGCCGAGTTTGCCACCGCCGAGAGGTTCCCCGAAGCCGAAATCGTGCTGGCTGAGGACTATGAGCAATCATTCAGTAAGCTGAAGGTAGACCGCTCCAGCTATGTGGTTATCATTACCACGAATCATAAGTCCGACGAGGTGGTGCTGGGCAAGGCGCTGGGCACGCCGGCAAAGTACATCGGCATGATTGGCAGTAAGACCAAGTTCAAGACCATTGCTTTGCATCTGACGGAGAAGGGTATTACGAAGCAGCAGCTTGGGACGGTGCACACGCCAATGGGAGTGGATATCTGCGCCGAGACGCCGGAAGAGATAGCCGTCAGCATTATGGCGGAGATTATAAAAGTCCACCGCGCCCCGTGACGGTGACACTGAGATGCGGTGAGGTTCTTATGTGTCATTGCAAGCCCCGATGAAATCGGGGCGTGACAATCTCAGAAATTTGTACAACCGTATTCAATTAAAGTACCACCGTATGACAACTATCATAGATTACCATCCGCCTCAGGCGGACTCATTATGGTGGGTTGCGTCTCGGTTTCATCGTGACTTCACCCACCCTACATTGCTGAGGGGTATCCAGCGGGCTTTTCTATGACATTAGTAAACGAGTCTCAAACTC
>JAUYDO010000281.1 GCA_030691835.1 Dehalococcoidia bacterium
TTTTTGCTGGTCATGACAATCACGCCGGCGTCACGGAATATCTCTTTAGCGCCGCGGCTGGTCACGCCCTGAAAGATGTCGACCTCGTGAAGCTCCGCCTGCGGTTTCATGTACAGCTTCTCCAGCTCGTCGAAGACCTGCTGGAGGTTGAGCCTGTTCTCAGCCAGTATGAAGACCGATTTGTCCACCGCGGCGATGCCGACCCTTGCTTCGCCCTCGGTCTCGACGTTTATCTTCAGCTCGTCACCGGGCTTGGCTTCAGGACTGCTGAGCTCGAGCTTCACCTTCTGCGGGTATTCAGCGTTCACTTTGAAGGGCAGGTAGTCAGCCGCGACCTCGGCGTTGGGCAGAATCTGGTAGACCAGCAGTCTGGAGGAGGGCGCCATCTGTGGTGTGGTGGCAAAGGAAAGCTCGCTGCCTTTAGTGTAGTCGGTGAAGACTACCCTGCCCCTGGAGACGACCTCATAGTAGAAGTTGACCGCTTCGCTCGTGGAGTAGACCTTGAACCTTATCTTATCGCCCAGGTTGGGCACGCCCTGGCTTATCTGCTCCAGGTGTATGAAATTGCCTGTAGGCGAGTAGCCGGCTTCGACCGCCCTGTCGGCACTGGCGCCCGGCGCCGAGGCGTTGATGCTCAGCGCCACGCTCTCGCTCTTCGGCGTTATCTCAAGCAGAGCCTTGCCGCCGCTGGTGTTGACCGTCTTCTCCTCGTTGCCAATCTGTTTCAGGTCCTTGTCGAAATAGGTTATCCGCACCCTGACCTGGGTATCCACCAGCTTGTTGTCCGGTGCCTTGGAGATGACCATGAGGCTGAAGGGCAGACCGGGCTTGAATACGGCGCCGGATGGGATTATCTGCAAAATAAGTGACGACTGTGCCACGGTGAGGAGCTTGCTCGTCTTTTCCTGGTAGCCGGTGGACTTCTCCACGACAGTGAAATCGAGCCTGACATTGCCCTGTCCCCCTGCCGCCGGCACCCCGGCGACATACCCCGCGGCGGGGATGGTGAACTCGGCTTCTGCGTCAATGGGCACGTTGAAGGTGGCGTACTGCTGCCACTGCCCGACATACCTGGTCGCCTTTATCTCAAGGTCACCCTTGACCGGCTTGCCGAAGCTGTACTCCGCGGCGACCTTGCCCTTTACCACTTCGTTAGGCAGGAACCACTCCTTGGGCAGATTGACCTTTATCTCGTACTTGGGCAGGACATACTCCTCGACCCTGACGTCCAGTTGCGTCTTTGCCTTGGGCGTGACCGCGTTAATCTTCCACACACCGAGGTTCGGCTCGGTGGAGATGGGCAGGTCTACATTGGCAATGCCGTAGTCGTCTGTTTTGGGGACACTGCGGAATATCTTGGTGCCCTTGGCATCCATCACCTCGACGGTGACGCTCTCGGTCACGGGCTTTAGCTCCGAGTTCAGGGTGAGAACACGGATGTGGATGGTCTGTCCCGGCTTGTAGATGGGTTTATCCGTCTCCACGAAGACGAGAAAGTTGTTCTCAACTTTAACTTTGGCTTCATCCTGGAAGCTGGCGCCCTGTACCACGATTTGATACTCGCCTTCGGGGACCGCCGGGACGTTTAGCTGGATTGTCCCCTTGCCGTTGATGTTGGAGCGCGACAGGGCGATTTCCTTGCCGTCCTTGAGCAGGGCGACGGTCACTCTGCCTGCCGCGGGGCTCTGCCCCTTGAACAGGGCTACCGATACCGCCTGCGGACTGCCCGCCTGCAGTACCGCCGGGACCACCGCAACGTAGCCATCCGCCGCTTCTTCCACCCGCGGCGTACACGCCGGCACCACGGTGCCAAGGAGCGCCACCAACATAATCGCCGTAATTGCTATTCTTGATTTCATATCGTCCTCCCTTTCCGAAGGTCTCTCCAGGTTTTGTCCGGGCGGAATCCGCCAGCTAAATAGTATAACGCTGGGGAAGGGCAAAAGGATAGAACCCTTTCAACAGCGAATGGAGATTATAATGTCAGTCGAATGTAGTTCAAGGCATGAACGGCAATAGACTTTGCTTCAAGGTTTTAGATAATTAAGACCCTGTATCTGTTGAGGGAAGTTATCCTCAATCAGTTTTCTATGCGCTGACAATTCTCTGAATACTTTTTCTTTACTTTCCTCAGATAAAGAAAGCCAAAGTTTTTTCGGGTCGTCAATAACTTCTTCTGGCAGATTCATTAGCTTTAGTTCAGAAGCCATTAAGAGTAAATGGTCTTCGACCGTGTGCTTTTGACATAATAAGTCATCCCTGCCATTGATAACCAGCGCTAATTTGAATCTTCTATCAAAAATACAGTCATAAAGTCTAAACCTATCTTCGTTTTGTGATTCGGTTATTTCCACCTCAATCTTCTGTTTTTTTAGACTTTTCTCAAGTTCATCATAAATACATTTTTTATTATTTTCTTCTCCATCAATAATCAAAACTATGGTTTTTAAAGTATTATTATATGTGATGTAAGAACGAATTAAATCGAATGTACTTGTTCCGGTTTTACCAGGAGGTTTAACAATGCCAACAGTATTAGAGCCATTAAGGTGATGCGAAATAATGGTTACTACCAAATCATCAGGAGTTCCATCACCAAGAATAATGAGCCCAGCAAGAGGGTTAGCGGGGGATGTAAGTACAGTTAAACCTAACTGGTATTTCCTTGAATAACTCTGTATATTTGATGCCAAGGTAGGAGTAAATGCGTACAAATTCATAGAAGGAAAGGCTCCGCTATCCTTACATCAATTCCAGCTTCAGAAAGACTGTCGATTTCCTTGACTGAAAGTGGCTTTGTCTTGAGAATATTATTCTTCAGAGAAGTCAACAAAATGCTGGCTGCTTCGGGGTTTGCCTCAGCGAGAATCTTTAAGGCTTCAATACTGTGAGTAGCCACTATTACCTGTTTCCCGTTTGCCACAATATCTGAAAACCAGCCTGAAAGTCTGACGAGCATCCTGGGATTGAGATGTGCTTCTATATCATCCCAGAGTAAAACCTCCGGCTTTACCATTTCATAAAGGAGTCTGGCTATGATGTAAG
>JAUYDO010000252.1 GCA_030691835.1 Dehalococcoidia bacterium
GTCTTGTCTCCAAGTTGCTCGGCCAGGATATCGCTTGAAGCCATAATTGGAGTCAGGTGAGCTGTTAACTCATGGATGATAGCCTGAGAGAACGCCTCGCTTTCCCTTATCAAAGTATTAAGGTAGATACTCTTAAACGGCATGGCTATTTCTACAGCGAGGTCATCCAAAAATTGTTGCTCCTCCTGTCCATAGGCATTAGCTTTTGAGCTGCAAAGCTGCAAAGCGCCAAAAACCTCATCCTGCTGGATGAGAGGAAGGCATATCCCGGACCTGAAGCCAGCTTTGAGGAAAAGCTCATCAATGGCAAATTGCAACTCTTTGCTGAAATCTGCATTGACACTTGCCCTCTTGTGAACGACAACCCAGCCTACAGGACTATCGCTTAGGGGATAGGCGCGCTGTGCAGCGACTTCTGCTGACACCGCACTGTAGCTGGCAAGGAGCCGTGCTTGTCGGCCTTCCACGATACTCAGGCTGACGTAATCGACAAGAACAGTCTTTTTCAGCTGTAGGCCAAAAGCCTCAATTGCCTGTTCTGGGTCGTCGCTTGAGCTGATGAGCTTGGCTAGCTCCCTGACCGTGGTCCACTTGGTTGCCCTTTCCTCCATTTCGCGTCGCAACTTGTGATTTTCGAGAGGTAGCGCTAATTGCGAAGCAGCGAACTTCAAAAGGCCGAGCTCCCTCTCACCATAGGCATTAGGAGAGCGGCTGCCCAAGAGCAGGCCTCCTATAACCCTTCCCCTAGAGAAAAAGGGCATGTAGACCGTCGATCTGATGCCTTGTTTTATAAGGTAGGCACCAGTCCAGAATCGGCTTGCCTTCGCTAAGTCTGGCTCTACCAGAGCCCTCTTTTCTTCAATCAACCAGGCGACTGGGTTGCCCGCAAGCGAGATGATCTCACCCAAGTCCCAAGTACAGCTGATCCGACGCGACAGCGGTGAGATGTGCACTAACCCTACGAGCTCGTTACTCAGGCCGATAGCAGCCCAATCGAGCGATACCAGCTTCCGTAACTCTGCGGCGATGCCTTCAAACAGTTCAGTAATGTTACAGGCCGTCGATAGCAGCCTCGCAACGCTGTCAGGCAACGCGAACTGCTCAGCCATCACTTTCATTTGTCGGTCTCTTCTGCTCTCCCTCACTTGATTAATCCACTTTCTCTTATAGCCTTAAATCTTTGGTCTTCAGCCCCGTTGGCTACTCGGCCATTAACGGTGTCCCCGGTTCGTTTGTGGTCAAAGAGAACCGAGTAGCTACCGGCAGCGTCCCTCACCACGGTGAAACTGACCTGCTCACTGCTGCCAGCGAGAAGAGTTATATCCTTGATTTCCTCCACCTGACCATTTATTCTGAGTGTAACTTCATAACTACTTGATTGACCACCAGAATTGGTTATCACTATGCTGATATCCACAGTCTCGCTAACCATAACCTTAGCCGGCGAGATACTGAGTGAGCTGAGGGTGAAGGCAGCTGGCGGGGCTGGTAGATATCCTCCCTTTGTGCAGTGTTGACGATTGTTCAAGAAAAGTGATAGTATTTTAATACCTCTCGGTGAGGGGGGGTGGGTTCTCCTGCCCGGTTTGCACGTCGAGGAGTTCCTGCCACCTTCCAATTTCGTGTCATATTCTCACCTCCCTTCGTCACTTACTTAGTATTGGCGGCGCGCTTAGTGCACACAGATTATTAAGGTATCTCCTGTTTCATTGTTTTTACCCCCCGCTGCTGTTGTTGCGTACTCGCGTCTGTCTGCCGTTGACATCAACTTTTCAAATGCAAAGTCATTCTTCTTGAAGAGCCTCAAACAGGCGTCCACCACTTCAGAATCATATAGAATGTCCCTTTGTTGCGAGATCTCTTTCAGAGCGTGGTCTAAACCAAGAGCTGGGCGGTAGGGCCGGTCAGAAGACATGGCTTCGACAACATCAGCCACGCCCAAAATTTTTGCCTCCAAGATAATTTCCTTATCAGAGAGACCTGCGGGATAACCAGTCCCGTTTAACCTTTCATGGTGCTGAAGAATGGCTTGGGTCACCGGCCAGGGGAATCCAAGCTTCTCCAGAATTTCATATCCTACCCATGGATGATTCTTGATTAAACTGAATTCATTCCGGCTTAGTTTGCCTGGCTTGTTGAGAATCTCGGCTGGCACTGCCACTTTACCTACATCATGCAGGAGCCCCGCAACGTGACACCCTTTTCCCTGCCATTCTGAGAGGCCCATCTCATTGGCGATAGCGCGGGCCAGTTCAGCCACACGCCATTGATGACCAGCCGTGTATGGGTCTCTGCTTTCGACTATCCGTGACACGGCATAAATAACCCCATCCACTTTTTGCAGCTTGCTGTGTTCTCTCTTCATGCTTTCACCAGTTTCTTGAGTACTAGCCTCCCAAAATGACAGTTCCAGACCTTGATTGCTACTAATTTCCCGGTACTTTCCTACTATACATCACTAAAGTCAGGATTTTGGTAAGCAAAGTAACGATTCGATGGGAACTCGGTAAGAATCTGGTAATGATTTGGTAAGGAGAATCTCCTTAAGTAATTAAGCGCTATTCTGAGCCAAACTAGAGCAAAGGCAAATCAGCTTGTGAGTTTCTGGCCAAAAGGTGCGGCATGTCTCGTAGTTCTAACGCAATCCTTGAAGCATTTCCCGTAGCTCTTCGGCATCTGGACTTAGCGCGCTAGAGCCTCGTCTTGGTTTATTATCGCCTTACGGGAAAGGTCAAGGAGTGCTTGGTTCGACGTCTGCATGCCGTATTGAAACCCCGTCCCTATGACGTTCTTTAATTGGTAAGTCTTTTCCTCCCATAAGATTCCTCACGGCTGAGGTACCCACCCGTCTGGAGTGCGTACCCAAGTCGTCAGCAGTCGTCTTGTTCTCACGTCCTTGGGCGATGAGATTCAATATCTCCAGCCTCGCTTCGTTAGTGTCACGCCTACCTCCCTTCACATAGCTTAGAACTACATCATAGGAGGAGTTCACGATGAGCTTGCCGCCGCAGTCACACGTTTCCCTCTCGGCCATATCCCAGCCGCTATACGCTGGGCCATAAGACTGGCAAATCGCCTTTGGACAGCTATCGTTCAATTTCCCTCATTTCCTCGTCGCCTGATTATGTCTTGCTAAGGTGCTCGATGTTGGTGTGGTGGAAAGACATCTATGAAACGGTCGATGGACTGAGGAGCGATGGGGGGGTGGCATGTCCCCGCCGCCTAACAAGCAAGAATCGCAATCAAACTAGCGTGACGAATTGATATCCATAGCCACGTTCTGAGGTTATTATCTCGGGGTTGGCTCCTGCCTGGGCTAGCTTGCGACGAAGCTCGTAAACGCAGGTCTTAATGACGTCAGTTTCCTCATAGCCTTCACCCCACACCACCCTTAGAATACTTTCGTGGCTCAGCACTCGGCCAGCGTTCCTGGCTAAATAGCACAACAGCTTGTATTCGCTAGGGGTAAGACTAACCGGCATGCCACCGAATGATACGTTGCGGTTAGCAAAGTCAATCACAAGGTTATTCACCGCAAGGGGAAGCACGCCTGCTTCCGCAGAAGAGATTCGGGCATGGGTAAGGGCGTTTTTCACCCGCACCAAGAACTCTCCGGGACTAAAGGGCTTGATAACGTAGTCGTCAGCTCGCAACTCGAAACCCTTTATCTTGTCTATTTCGCTAATTGCTCGACCCGTAAGAATAACCACGGGCACATCCGAAAACGAGCGTATCTGGCGAAGAACTTCAAAGCCCTCCATATCAGGCAAGCCAATATCAAGAATAACGACATCGGGGGACTCAGTTTCTACCATCTCTATCCCTTTCTTCCCGCTTTCAGTGGATACAACCTTTGCTCCCGGCCAGCGCAGCTGGAAGATTAGAGAGACGGACTCTACAATCTCTTTGCTATCCTCAATTACTAAGGCCTTCAATGCTGCCCTCCTCGACGGGTAAAGTAAAGGCAAAGGTACTACCTCTCCCCGGCTCACTGTCCACCCAGATTCTGCCTCCGTGTTGCTGCACAAGCTGCTTGCAAACCGCTAGTCCCAAACCCAGTCCCTTGTGACCCTCGCTTTGCTGAGACCTGGTACGAAAACGAGATTCAAACAAGTGCTCCCTCTTTTCTTGTGAAATGCCAATGCCATTATCCTGGACTTCTATGGTTACCTCGCCACTCTTCGCTCTCGCTCTCAACACGATCTCGCCTTTTTCTGAAGTAAATCTGCTGCCATTGGTCAGAAGATTGAGCAGTATTTCCTGAAGACGTTCCACATCGGCCCGAACCCGCGGCAGAGAAGAAGGCAAATCGAGAATCAGGGATTGCTTCTTGAGCGCAATCATGGGCAGGCACACAAAGGCCACTTCATGGAGCACGGTCAATGGAGCCACGGTTTCGAGTTTTACCTCAAGGAGTCCGGTTTCGCTTTTCATGAGGTCCTGCATCTCTGAAAGCCAATGCTCAAGGCAATTGGCTCCGGCCACGAT
>JAUYDO010000288.1 GCA_030691835.1 Dehalococcoidia bacterium
CCGGCAGACACTTCGCTTCAGGACCTGGCGCTGGAATGCGTCGAAGCCGGCGCGGACATACTGGAGATTAACCTGCAACAGCACTACGACAGACCCGAAGCCATGGAATTCGCGGTGAAGTCAATCCAGCAGGCTACAAAAAACCGCCAGTTGTGCTTGAGCGCAAACAACACGGAGACTATAGAAGCGGGTCTGAAAGCCTGTAAGCGACCGCCCCTGGTAAACTATGTCACCGTTGAGACCTCCAAGCTCCAGGCGATTTTGCCCATGATTGCCAGGTACGGCGCTCAGGTGGTCTTACTCATAACCGACCCGGCGGAGCCCAGCGACGCCGAGCAGATGATGAAAAAAGCGGCTATCCTGGTGGGCGCCGTCAACGAAGTGGGCATTCCCAATGATGATATCTTTATTGACCCTGGTCTCATTCACGTGACCCACGACCAGGGACAGCGCCATTTCACCCAGGTAATCGAGTTCATGCACGCCGTACCCGAGGCTTTCTCTCCGCAGGTAAAGACAGTCTGCTGGATAAGCAACGGCTCGGCTGACGCCCCGGAGCGCCTGCGCCCGGTGGTAGAGACCGCTATACTTGGCATGCTCTCCGGTCTCGGGCTTTCTTCCGTCTTTCTTAACGTCCTGAGACCCATCAACATGCGGATGGTGCGCCTGATTAGAATTCTTAATAACGAGCTTGTCTACTCCGACGACGAGCTGGAGCTTTACCGCTATCCTGAGCGGCGATGATTGTCCATGGAACGGTGGCTGTCTTCACCCGAAATTCGGGTGAAGACAGCCACCTTCTTTATCATCGCTTGCCAGTGTGTCCCCTTCCAGTAGATGCGGTGACACGAGGGACACTCCACGTAGTGCTCCTGCGTCTTGAAGACGTACGGCGGCACGCGGTCTTTCACCTCTTCCTTGCTCCGCTCCTCCAGGGGCTTATTGCACTCCAGGCACAGGGTGAATGGTCTTGCGTGACCGCCAAGATTCAGCGTCTCCACAACCTGCTTTATCTGCTCTCCCGGATTATCGCTCCTGAGCAGTAGAGCCTTCAGCTTGCCGATGGTCACCACCCGCCGCTTTATAATCTGCGTGTCCCTGGTCAGTATTATCCGCCCTTCGGAAAGAGCCGCGGAGACCATCTGGGAATCGTTGTCGCCGTTGAAGAACAGGGTATCGTAGCCCAGCATCCTTAACCACTTAGCGAGCTTGCCCACGTTGTGGTCTACGATGAATTTGGGGATACTGCCGGAGTCTTTCTGTCTGGTAGCCATAGCTTACAGGCTTATCTGCATGCCTTCTCGCGCAAGTAAAATGTCACACTCCAGCTCTCGGGCAACTGCCATCAGCTCAGGCTCCAACACTCCAACGGAGCCGGGGTTGTTGTGGACGGCAACAACATGAGGCAGGTAACCTTTCACAGAGCGGAAATCAAGTAGCTCCTGTCCGAGCAGACCGGGAGTGAGGTGTCCTACCCGCCGGGCAAAGTCTGCAAAATGGTCCGGGGCAGTGACCTCGATGATGAGCACCTGCGGGGATATGTGCTGCCAGGCATCTTTTAAATCGGGACCAGTGTCGCCGGTGTAAAAAACAGCTTTGCCATCTGAAGAGGTCACCTGGAAGCCCGTGGTCGGTACTGAGTGCTTGAGCGGAACCGGCAGGATGGTATAGCCTTCGACCTGCACCGGCTTAAGCGGCTCAAGTATAGTGAACCTGACCGTGGGGTCATCCACGGGACGCGTCATAAAGTTGGGATAAAGGATGTCGTTCATCAGGTGAGCCGCGATGACTTCATAAACTGCTTTGCCGCAATAAATATTCGCCTTTGATTTCCAGAAGTAACAGTTCATGGCAAACGCAGGCACGTCCCGCACGTGGTCGTAGTGCTGGTGCGTCAGCAGAATCCCCTTTATTTTTTGCTGAGCTTTGAAGGACAGAGATGAAGTGAGACCTCCGGCGTCCAGTGCCAGGACGCCGTCAATCAGGAGACACATGTACCTTTCGGTTCGCGATTCACGGTTATGGGCACCGAGGAGCTTAATCTTCATAAAAACAACCCGTCCTATCTAGATTTCTGAGCAATCGCCTGTCTTATTTTATCACAAGTCGTGCTTATGGATGCCTCCGTAAGCACGAAAATTTACAGTTGCTCTCAATCTGTGGTATAATCTTTTGTCTTGTGGTATATCTTTAAGTGTACCGGATAAACCTGAAAACAGGGGGTTATAATTTGGACAAGGCAACAAAGACCGGGATTATAGGTGAGTTCAAGAAGCATGACAAAGACACCGGCTCAACCGAGGTCCAGGTGGCTATGCTCACTGACAGGATACATCAACTCACCACTCACATGGTGTCCCATAAGCATGACTTCCATACACAACTGGGATTGCTCAAGCTGGTGGGACAGAGACGGAGACTGCTTGCGTATCTGAGCAGAGAAGACGCCGACCGCTATAACAAGCTGATAGGCAGGCTTGGTCTACGCAAGTAGAGAGCCATAGGAAAGGGAGAAATTGGAACTACGTTCTTTTACACGGGAAGTCGGCGGTAAGACGCTGACTATAGAGACAGGGAAGCTCGCCGGACAGGCGGGTGGGGCGGTGACCGTTCGCTACGGCGACACGGTGGTGCTGGTTACCGCTGGCGTTGGTACTCAGCCGGTGCAGGGAGATTTCCTGCCGCTGACTGTGGACTATGAGGAGAGACTCTATGCCGCGGGAAAAATCCCGGGCAGTTTCCCCAGAAGGGAAGGCCGTCCGAGAGAGGAGGCAACCCTTGTCAGCCGGCTCACCGACCGCACTATCCGTCCGCTTCTGCCAAAGTCCTGGCGCAGAGAGATTCAGGTAGTTGTCACCGTCCTCTCCGCTGACCAGGAGAATGACGCGAACATACTGGCTATCATCGGCGCCTCTGCCGCGCTAACAATTTCAGAGGTCCCGTTTGATGGTCCGGTCAATGCCATCTCGGTCGGCTACATCAATAATCAGTTCGTATTGAATCCTACCCTGCCTCAGCTTGAAGAAAGCCAGCTCGACCTTGTGGTCTGCAGTACCGGCAAAGCGGTGGTCATGGTCGAGGCGGGTGCCAGGCAAGTGCCTGAGGATATTGTCTTTCAGGCAATCAAGCTGGGACACGAGACAAACCAGGGCTTAATCAGCCTGCAGGAAGAGCTTCGTCAGGCATGTGGCAAGCCGAAGGCTGAGGTTCCAGCAACCGGACCCAGCGCGGAAGCGGTGGCGGCGGTTTCATCCAAACTCGGCGTGAATCTCTCGCAGGTTCTGGTACAGGCGAGCAAATCGGAACGCCAGGACTACTTCACTAACCTGAAAAAGGAACTCGCTGAAAGTCTGAAAGAGTCCTTCTCCGAGCAGGAGGTAGATGCCGCCTTGGAGTACAAGGTAAAAAGCACGCTCAGAAGCGACATCCTGGAGAAGAACCAGCGTATCGACGGGCGCGGTCTTACCGACTTACGTCCGATATGGTGCGAGGTGGGACTGTTGCCCCGCACCCATGGTTCAGCACTGTTCAACCGCGGTGATACCCAGGTGCTATCCATCACCACGCTGGGTTCTATCGGGGAACGGCAGAAGATAGACGGTCTGGGTCTGGAAGAGACCAAGCGCTTTATGCATCACTATAACTTCCCGGCCTTCTCCACCGGAGAGGTAAGGCGTATCGGAGTTCCCGGACGCCGGGAGATAGGGCACGGCGCTCTGGCGGAGCGAGCCCTTCAGCCCTTGATACCGGACGAGAAGGAGTTTCCTTACACCATCCGCCTGGTCTCCGAGGTGCTGAGCTCCAGCGGAAGCACCTCGATGGCGAGCGTCTGTGCCAGCAGTATGTCCCTTATGGACGCCGGCATACCGGTAAAGAAGGCGGTGGCGGGCATCGCCATGGGTCTTATCACTGACGATAAGGGCAATTATGCCGTACTTACCGATATTGAAGGGATAGAGGACGCATATGGTGACATGGACTGCAAGATAGCCGGTACCACCGATGGGGTCACCGCTATCCAGATGGACATCAAGCTTAAGGGGATAGGGGTCGAGGTCCTGGATAAAGCGCTGAAGCAAGCCCGCGAGGCAAGGCTTCATATCAT
>JAUYDO010000090.1 GCA_030691835.1 Dehalococcoidia bacterium
TTCAGCGCCGATGACCTGCGCCGGCAACTGGAGCAAGCCTCCCCGGGCATTACCTTCGGTCACTCGGATGCCGGCTTGCAGAACCTGCTTTCGAACATGGCGATTTCGGCACAGAACTCCCTGCTCGAGGGCTGTTCTATCTTCATCGACCGGCTCCGCGCCAGCCCCGGGCTGGCTCAGAAACTGAAGGAGCTTATGCAGAACTGGGGGAAAGAGGAATAAGGGCATGATGAATAGCGGAGCTGTTACAGTGTACCTGGGTCTGGGTTCGAACCTGGGCGAACGCAAGGAAAACCTGAATCTAGCCTTGAACTTTCTCTCTGAGAGGATGAAGATTGAGAAGCTGTCCCTCGTTTATGACACCGCGCCGATGTACGAGCCCAACCAGCCGCGCTTCCTCAATGTGGCGTGCCGGGTTTCAACCAGGCTTCCCGCCACGGCGCTGTTGCACATGGTCAAGGGCATCGAAGCCAAGCTGGGCAGGGTACCGGTCTCCGCTCCCCGCCCCATTGATGTAGACATCCTTTTCTATGGCGACCAGGTGGTCGACACACCACCCCAGCTTATTATCCCTCACCCCAGGATAGCCGAGAGGGCATTTGTCCTCATCCCGCTAGCCGATATCGCTCCCGACCTGGTACATCCCGTGCTCAAGAAGACGGTCAAAGAACTGCTTGACGCCGTGGGCGGGAAAGAGGGCGTGGTGAAGTGGGAAGAGCCGGCTAAAGAGGAATCCTAGTGTATTGTCTTACAAATGCCTTTACAGTCTCTGTCATTCCGGACTTGATCCGGAATCCATGTTGCCCTCTGGATTCCAGCCTTCGCTGGAATGACATCAATATTCTTGATGCGTCAAGATATATACGAGACACTACACTAGTACCTTAAATCTAAAGTCAGCTATTATCTGATAACTGAAAGCTGAAAACTGATAGCTAAATAAAGAAATGACATACCAGATAACAGTAGAACAGCATTTTGAAGCCGCCCATTTCCTGCGCGGCTATAAAGGCAAGTGCGAGAAGGTGCACGGGCACCGCTACCGGGTGGTCGCCCATCTCAGCGCCGCGGCGCTGAACGATATCGGCTTAGCCTACGATTTCTCCGACCTGAAACGGCATCTGCGCGAGATTATCGCGAAGTTCGACCATGAGCTACTCAACGACCTGCCGCCGTTTAAAAACATCAACCCCTCGGCGGAGAACATCGCCACCACGATTTACCGCGAACTCAAACCAAAGCTGTCCGGCGACCCGGTGACCATCACCGCTATCGAGGTCTGGGAATCGCCGGAACAGGGAGTCGCCTACACCCCTGACTAGGAGCGCTTTCCCGGCGGGAGCAGGTTGGGTATGGTATCCACGATAGGATAAGGCACGTTGCACTTGGGGCAGTACAGCGAGCCGGAGACTATTTCCTTCTCATTCTCCCTGTCCACCTTCAAATCCAGCTTGCCCTTGCACACCGGACAGGCGAGGATTTGCACCAGCTCTTTCTTCATGCCTCAATTGTAGCATAAAACAGGTAAAGGGAGCGCACTGTGCTATGCGCCGGGGTAACGCGCCAACGGGTTCTGTTCAATTTAGCTTTCAGCAGTCAGTTTTCTCATAGATAGACTCTTAACTGAAAACTGAAAACTGATAGCTTATAACTAAATATCGATGCCCGGCACCGGGTGGCGGGAACAGATGTGAAGGACCTCTTCCTTCACCTGTCCCTTGACGCCCTCGTCGCCGATGTTGGAGATTACCTTCACGATGAGTGAGGCTATAGTCTTCATCTCTTCAATGGTGAAACCGCGGCTTGTTGTCGCCGGCGTGCCCAGCCTTAAGCCGCTGGCGATTCGCGGCGGTCGGGTGTCGAAGGGGATGGCGTTCTTGTTTACCACGATGTGTGTTTGCTCCAGTGCCTCTTGGGCTTCCTTGCCGGTAACCCCGGCCTCGGTGAGGTCTACCAGAAGCATGTGGTTGTCCGTGCCGCCGGAGACCAGGCGCAGTCCCCCCTTCTGTAGCTCTGTGCCCAGGGTCAAAGCATTATCAAGCACCGCCTGCTGGTACTGGGTGAACTCCGACTGCATGGCTTCATAGAAAGCCACCGCCTTGGCGGCGATGGCGTGCATCATGGGACCACCCTGCATCCGGGGGAAGACCGCCGAATCTACAGAGCTGGCATATTCTTTACGGCAAAGTATAAAGCCACTGCGGGGACCGCGGAGCGTTTTATGAGCGGTCGAGCTAACTATATCCGAATAGGGCACGGGAGTGGGATGCAGTCCGACAGCCACCAGACCGGCGATGTGCGCTATATCGGCGAGAACCCGTGCTCCGACCATATCGGCGATGCGCCTGAAACGCTCAAAATCGAGAATCCTGGGATAGGCGCTGGCGCCGACCACAATCAGCCTGGGCTTGTGCTTCAGTGCCAGCTTCTCCACTTCCTGATAGTCAATCCGTTCTGTCTCCCGGTTGACACCGTAATGTATGAAATTATATGACTTGCCCGAAAAGCTGACCTTGTCGCCGTGGGTAAGGTGTCCGCCATGCGCCAGGCTCATCCCCATCACGGTGTCACCATAACTCATCAGGGCATAGTAAGCCGCCATGTTAGCCTGAGCGCCGCTGTGCGGCTGTACGTTGGCGTGCTCAGAATGAAACAGCTTCTTCGCCCGCTCGATAGCCAGGTTCTCCGTCGCATCCATGTTCTCACAGCCGCCGTAGTAGCGGTTTCCGGGATAGCCTTCGGCGTATTTGTTGGTCAGAAAAGAACCATGAGCTTCAAGCACTGCCCGGCTGGCATAGTTCTCAGAGGCGATGAGATTTATGGTTTCCTTCTGTCGTTTCGCTTCAAGACTCAGGAGACAACTGATTTCGGGGTCGGTCTGATTCAAAGAGCCCATGTTTTGTCCTCTATACTGAGTCTACAACCGCACCAATTTGCTGTCAACCCAATCTATGCGATAATCGTAAGTAGTTGCTTTATTGACACTGAAAAAAGTGCTATATTATACTCGTATTGAAATTTTCGTTTGCGAAATACTATTTCTCTGAGCCGGAGCATGTGTTGAAAGGAGATCCCAAGCGCGGCACCGGGAAGGGCAACGAGTTGGGCACGCTCAGCGGCAAGATTGAATTCAAAAGATATTCGCAAAAGGCAGCCGCGCGAATCAAGGAAGAATTGCCAAGAGTCTCCATCGATGAAGTGTGGAAGGCTCACGGAACTAGGCGGCGGCCGGTCGCGAGTACAACGACATCAGAAGTTATCGAGATGACACTGAAATGTCCATGGAGGTAGTAGCTTGAACAGAATTGATGCGCGTTCAAAGACAGTTCGGGAATTGCTAGAGAAAGTCAAGTATAGTATTGACTTTTATCAAAGGGAATACAAATGGAAGAAAGAACATGTTTCAGCTCTGCTTGATGACCTGGAAACCAAGTTCCTATCTGATTATGAGGAAGGTCACGAA
>JAUYDO010000092.1 GCA_030691835.1 Dehalococcoidia bacterium
TTCAGTACGGCGGATGCCCTGTCCAGTATCTGACGCTTGGCATCGGCACAAGCGATGCGAAGGGCATTCCCGGTGTGGTAGGTAACACGGTTAGATATGGTGCCATGGTCTGTTGGCGTGACGAGACTATCGCAGGCTACAATTTTTATTCTGTCTACTGAAGTAGCAAACTCCTCGGCGGCAATCTGAGACAGAGCGGTGTTGCATCCCTGCCCGAGGTCGCGGGCGCTGTGGCGCACTTCAATCACGGCATCCGGATAGACTTTAACAATCACCACGGAGGCGAAGTTAGAGCCGGTAGTAAGCTTGTTGGAGCAAGCTACCCCCAGTCCTCTCTTCCACGGACCTGCTTCAACCGGGGGTTTCTTGTCCCACTGGATGCTGTTAACTACCTTGTCAATGGAGTTCTGAATCTCACAGTTATATGTTATCTCCCCGACCCCGTTCTCGTCGCCATCTTTTAGCACGTTTTTCCGCCTGAACTCCACGGGGTCCATGCCCAGCTTCTCTGCGTCCAGGTCCATATGGCACTCTACCGCCCACTCCGGCGGGTTGGCGCCGAAGCCCCGGAACGGTCCGGCGACCGGCTCGTTGGTGGCAACCACGTAGGAATCCGACCAGAAATTCGGTATCCGGTAAGTACCGCTTGCGGCAAAAGTGGCATTGTAAGCTCCGACTACATTGTTTCCGCTATACGCCCCGCCGTTGATGACCAGCTTCACCTGCCTTGCCACCAGGGTGCCGTCTTTCTTCAAGCCATCTTTTATGTAAATGACCTGCGGCATCTCTGTAATACCATCAATGAACGTCTCATCTCTGGTGTAAACCAGCTTGACCGGCCTCTTAGCCATTCGAGCTAAAAGTATGGCAATATAAATATAGACACCCAGTCCTTCTACCCTGGACCCAAAACCACCCCCCATGTAAAGCCCAATCATTCTTACTTTAGACGGAGACAGGTTGAATACCCGGCAGATTATCTCTTTCTCAGGATAAAGTGTCTGAGTTGTTGCCCATACCGTCACGCCGCCATCCGGCTGCGGCTGGACAACCGCGGCGCTTGGTTCCATGCAGCAATGGTTCATGCGCGGTCTCACATACCTTTCACTGACAATAAGGTCAGCCTCTTTGAATCCCTTTTCCGCGTCACCTTTCCGCACTTTGTAATAGGAGAGCACATTGGGTCGCTCAACCGCAATAGCATTTGCCGGAGTTTTGGAGGGGTCACGCCCATGATAATATGGTGAAAAATATCTGGTGCGAACGTTGGTAGTGACGATAACGCTCGGGTTGGGTTTGAGAGCCTCTTCCTGGTCAAATATGGCAGGCAGACTTTCATACTCGACATCTATTAGCTCGAGGGCATCTTCGGCAATATCAACAGTATCAGCCGCTACCGCGGCAACGGGTTCCCCTACGAACCGGACTACGTCTCGAGCCAGGACGTAGCGGTCTTGCAGGGCATACAATTTTTCATCCGGTGCATCTTTACCGGTGGCAACTACATGCACCCCGGCGAGCTTTTTTGCCTTTGAAATATCAATGCCGAGGATTTTAGCGTGGGCATGAGGGCTCCTTAAAATTTTGATATAAAGCATACGGGGCAATTTGACGTCCACCGTATACTTCGCCTGCCCGGTTACCTTCTCCAGAGCATCAACTCTGGGAACACTTTTCCCTATTACTTTAAATTCTTCCATCTATTCCCTCTCTCCCGATTTCATTTTCTCTCGGGCAGCCATGATGGCATCCATTATCTTCACGTATCCGGTGCAACGGCAAAGATTTCCGGTCAAACTATCTCTTATCTCATCATATGTAGCGTCCGGATTTTCATCCAGGAGCGCTTTAGCCGCCAGTATCATCCCCGGCGTACAGTAACCGCACTGGACAGCGAAATGGTCGATGAATGCTTGCTGTAAGGGATGCAGTCCATCTTTGCCTAAACCCTCTATAGTGGTGACTTCATGCCCCTTTGCCTGGAGGGCGAGTATAATACAGCTCTTGACCGCCTTACCATCGATAAGCACGGTACAGGAACCGCATCTGCCAACCGAGCATGCATTCTTGGTACCGGTAAGCTCCAGCTCTTCGCGCAGTACCTCATCCAGAGTCTTCCATGGCTCGATATATACTTCGTGCATCTCGTCATTTACTTTTAGCTTCAGCAACTGTTTCATTATTTCTGTCCTCCTCGCTCCTCAATTATGCTTTCCTGGCTCGTTCGATAGCGAGGTTTACTATCTCCTTAGTCAAAACACCAGCTAATTTCCGTTTATATTCCTCTGAACCGAGTATATCCGATGTTGGCTGTGCCTCTGAACTAGCTATGTCGCCAGCCTGTTCTACCGCTTCACTATTGGCTATTTTCCCCGTTATCGCCTGACCTGCCTCTTTAGCTATGATAGGTGTAGTGCCTACAGCCCCCAGCACTATACAAGCCTCTTTTATGGTCTCGCGTTTTTTATCTAAACCAATTGCCGCGGCTACGGAGACAATCGGGTAATCACCCGAAATTATGGTCTCTTTGCGGTATGCCGCCGCCGAGTAAGGTGAAATATAGGGCACCTCAATCTCCACCAAGATTTCATCTTCCTCAAGCGCTGTGGCGAAGTAGTCAACAAAAAATTCATCGAGAGGTATCTCTCTTTCTCCCCTTACACTCAGCGCCTTAGCTTTGCCTTTCAACACAATAAGAGGAGGAGAAATATCTGCCGCCGGGTCGGCGTGACAGAGGTCGCCGCCCACAGTGCCCCAGTTTCTGATTTGTCTATGCGCCAGCTTGTGCTCAGCCTCGACTAAAACAGGAAACCTCTCTATAATCAAAGGAGAGGTCTCTAATGTCCTGTGCGTGGTCAAAGCGCCAATCTTTACGCTCTTTCCGTCATCACGAATATAGTCCAGCTCTTTGAGATTCTTGATATTTACGATGTAGTCCGGCCTGGCAACCCTGGTTTTAAGTAACACTACGAGGCTTTGTCCCCCGGCTAAAATATGAGCCTTCCCCTTATGCTTGGAGAGCATAGAGCAGGCTTCCTCGACGCCCGCTGGTTCTAAGTATTTAAAACCGTGCAAACCACACCTCCTCTCTAATTATTAGCAATGTAAAAGTCACGAGCGCACATGTTTTGACGCATACTAGGCTATCATTTTCCCTGTCTGTTTGTCAATATTAACAGCTATAAGCTATAAGCTATAAGCTTTCAGTGTAAAGGCTTCCTTAACAAAAAAGCAGCTAACGGCTGAAAGCTGAAAGCTAATTTTATAATTTTTCTTTCCATTTCGCGCAAGACTCTAGATTCAATGGAATAAGGTGGACTCACATATTATAGTTAGGCACTGCCCTCAAAGAGCTCAACCAAGACATTCTCCGGCGCAACCAGAAAAGACGTCTTAAAACCGGGCATTGGTGCGATTATGTCCCTGGCGAATGTAACTCCTCTGGCTTTTAATTCTGCCACGGACTGCTCCAGGTTATCAGTCCTCAACCCAAAATGTTCTATTCCATAAACCGGTTCGACTGCTGCAGGAATTAGACGCTGTTTTCTCGGTGGCATTATACCAATAATCGCACCACCAAGCTCGAGGTTTATCATTGCACCGGTCTCGATTTTCTGGAAACTAATTCTTCGGGCACCCAGAATATTTTCGTAGAATTCAGAGGTCTTTAATGGGTCGGGGCTGATGAGATGAAGATGATGATAGCGAAAATCCGGCATCCTGGCACCTCCATGAATTTAATTTGTATCTATTTGATAATACCTAACCCGGACAAGCCGGAACCAAAAGAAAAGGACGCGACAGGCACGGAGGCCTGTTGTACCGACGGTAGGACAGGCGTCCCTTCAGGGAGAACCTTCTGGGTGAACCCTGCCTGTCCGCAAGCCAGTTTTTTCCAATTGGCGCAAGATTTTATTTTTAAGGGACT
>JAUYDO010000094.1 GCA_030691835.1 Dehalococcoidia bacterium
TTTGTCGGTAAAGTGTTAGCGTAGATTAGCAGAATCACAGCTACCGCAAGAGCGATGGCTTTGACGATTGGAGCGTTATAGCGCCACTGGAAAAACAGCCCCATTGCCACGATGCCCCAGGAGAACGCTATCGAAAACTCGTACATGTTCGAGAAGGGACCGTGACCGGTCTGAATCGCCCTGGCTACTATTGAGAGTGTGAGGAAGATTAAGCCAATCACGGTAAAGATTACGCCGGTGTTATCCCATTTCAGACCGCCGGCACCCGCCGCCTGTTTTGAAGAAGTCCGGCTACCAGTCAAAGCCATGATAGAGAAGATGATTGATACTGCCAGAATAACAATGGACACAATCAATGAAATGGACTCGAATCTAGCCATGTGTTATGCCTCCTTAGCGCTAGCTCTTTGTTCCCAGCTCGGTCTCGATGGCTTTGACGACACCCCGCAGTTCTGTGACAGCGCCGAAGCCGCGAGCCGTAGTTGAACGTATCAGCACCCTGGTGCCCTTACCGCCGGCTCTGGGCTGAATCAGCGCCCACATCTGGCGGTGCGGGAAGTACATCACCAGGGCAATACCGACCATGAAAAACCCCGATGCAATCCAGATAAGCACGTTCCCCGGGTCACGGGACACCTGGAAGCCGGAGTACTGCCCTTCCCCGAGTAGAGTGAAATCGAGGCCGATGAGTTTCTTTGGCGTGCCTTTCTCAATCTTGTCCATAGAGATGACCCTATTCTGGTGCACCAGCTGTACGCCTAGCTCCCCCGGCTTTATCATGGGGTTGGGGGTTCTTGTTGCCGAAGTGAACACATAGACATCCATGGCAACCGCGGGCAGATAGAAACTGCCCATGTTGAGCCGGCCCATACCGGTGTCTATCTGCTCAAGAGGTACGCCGTCTTTGAAAAAGACTTCGCCGGTGTCAGGATTCTTCACCTCCACGGTCGCTGAGGTACCGAAGAAGGACTGGAAGAAGCGGACGCCTTCATACCCCATCGGGTGGTTGACCCGTATCGTCCCGCGGTCCACCTCCTGTCCGGCTTTGTAGAGGATGACCTCACTGCGGTAATCCCTGGGATTGCCTTCCGGGTAGTACTCATCGACGAATGAAATAAGGCGCAGGGACAAATCGGTGCCGTAGCCCACGTCCCGCACATCGCCCTCCGGGACGATGAAAGTCGTGTTCCTGAACCCCCAGTAGCTGCCGATAATGTAACCGAGTATGAACAGTATCAGGCTTAGATGGCTGAGGTAGGTACCGAGACGGTAGTAGCGGTTCTTATCTGCCGCCAGGTAGACCTTGTCCTGAGCGGTCTCGGTGCGTACCCGGTAGCCGCGGCGCTTCAGCACGGCGGATGATTTAGCGAGCGTTTCATCAGTCGTCAGCTTCACCTCTGAAAGCTCGGCGCGGTTGCTACCCACCGCGTAGTACTCATCCATCTGTTTTACCGTACCGCCGGTTATCAGGCGGCGCAGGCGCTTCCAGCGGTCAAGGCTACAGACCAGTATGCTGAGCATGAGCAGAGCACCGGCGGCGAGGAACCACGGAGACTGAAAGACGCCGAAGAACTTGAATACCGAAAGAAGCGGCGTCCACAGACCATACTTTTGCTGTGCCACCTGCGTGAGCCAGGCATCGTATCTCGATGGGTCGGCGGCAATCTCTCCCGGCACCTGCATGACGAGGGTGCCGACCAAACTCAGGGCGATGATGATAATCATCAACACAAACACCAGCCGCACAGAGCTGAGGAATCTCCAGAGCCAATCACCGAGCTGGGATAGAGACGCACCGTCCCGGCGCTGTTCTTTTTCTCTTTCTTCCATTATCAATCTCCCGGATGATTAATCTTTGATGACAGTCAATAAACAACTATCAATTTTAATTCTATATCTAACCCGGACAAGCCGGAACCAAAAGAAAAGGACGAGACAGGCACTGAGGCCTGTCGTACCGACGGTAGGACAGGCGTCCCTTCAGGGAGAACCTTCTGGGTGAACCCTGCCTGTCCGCAAGCCAGTTTCTTCTCATCCTGAATCAAGTTCAGGACAAGCTTTGCGCAGGATTTTATTTTTAAGCGCCTATTATGATAAGTCTTAAGCGGAATTATCAACAATGCTTCCCGTATAGGAATAGCGGGGCTAATTAAACTAGAATAAGTAGTGCATTATTAAATCGAGGCGTCCGTGTTTTATCAGGTACAGACCGGAAAACCTCATAACCTCCCGAATCCTCTCCCTGTAGCCCGGAGCGTAGCAGTGGGTCGTACATTTTTTACACATCGGTTTGGGGTCATATGGGCAAAGAAGCAGTTTCGCCATGCCGTGGTTCAGCAGACGACTGCACTCATGGCACAGCATCAACTCCTTGCCACCGAGCGCCTGGCGCAATCGTTCGTCTTTAAGGGCAAAGGGCTCTCCGGATTCCGTCCGATGGTTCTGACGGCAGAAAATATGGACAAAGTCTTTCAATACTTTCAGGTCTCGGGCTTTCTTTTCGGTAAGCCGTTCCAGGATTTTTGGCATCTATATCTTTACCTGTATGACTATATAATAACCAAAAGAAGGCTCTCAGGGCAAATCCCGGATAGCGAATTAAAAAACCCGAGCAAGTGAATGGGCAGGCGGATGGGTTTGTCACTGTCGGCAACGTATTTTGGGAGAATCCTTCACACCCGATTGCATCGGGGCACCACGAAGAATGAAAATAAGTTTACCGTGTAACTGGCATCAATGGTCGAGGAATTACTGAGATTGCTAAAAACTTGTTCCCCTTCCCGCTGGGAAGGGGTCAGGGGATGGGCGCATCTTCCTGCGAAAGTCTATTTTCATAGGAATGAGTCTATTAAATCACTGCCCGATGGTATATACTTTATGAGGGATGTGGTCTTATACGAAGCTAAGGAGGTCGCCATGGTAAACAAAGAGAAATTCAAGGTAAAGGGCAGTGAGCTGGTAG
>JAUYDO010000144.1 GCA_030691835.1 Dehalococcoidia bacterium
GAAGTTCTCCATCTCTGTACCTCTCGACATCATTTGTGCATCTTCTCCGCCGCCGCCAGCACCGCCTCGACTATCTTGACGTAGCCGGTACAGCGGCAGAGGTTACCGGACAGCCCCACCCTTACCTCATGCTCGGTGGGACTGGGGTTCTCATCAAGCAATGCCTTCGCCGATAGAATCATGCCCGGCGTGCAGTATCCGCACTGCACCGCACCGTGCTCGATAAAGGCTTCCTGGAGCGGGTGCAGTTTCCCGGGACCGGGTGCCACGCCTTCGATGGTCAACACCTCTTTGTTCATGGCTTTCATTGCCGGAGTGATGCAGGAGTTTATCACCTTTCCGTCCAGGATGACAGTGCAGGCGCCGCACTCACCCTCGCCGCAGGCGACCTTGGTGCCGGTGAGGCCCAGCTCATTGCGCAATACATCAGCCAGCATCGCGCCGGGCTCAATGTCTACCTCCACCGCTTCTCCGTTTAATCTCATCTTTAACAAACGCTTTGGCATCTAATCACCTCTCTATGTAAAGCTTGTAGGGTGGGTGAAACCCACCGTTTCATGTTCATTATGGTGGGTTACGTCTCGATTTCATCGGGACTTCACCCACCCTACATTACTTATTCCTATTCACCTTAACTGAAGGCTGATAGCTGACAGCTTCTCCTTTACACCCTTTTCACCGCCTGCTCGAGGGCTCTCCTGACCAGCACCTTGACCATCTCCTTACGGTATTCCGCGGAGCCCCGGAGCGCGCTGTCCCTGGGTTGAGCCTCCGCCTGTGCCGCCTCAGCCGCCCTGAGCATGGTCTCACGGCTGACCGGAGCGCCTTTCAACACAGCCTCCGCCTTCCTGGAGCGGAAGGGCGCCGGCGCTACCGGAGCTATCACTATCCTGGCGTCCGTGAAACGACCGTCCGCCACGGTGACCACCACCGCCACGTTCAGCATGGGCAGAGCCAGAGCCTTGCGCTGGGCGAGGCGGACAAAGGCGGAACCCTGGTTGCTGTTCAGCGCCCTGAAATAGATAGCCGTAACCAGCTCGCTGGTGCTGTCCACCCTGCATTTGCCTATGCCCTGGTACATGTCGGCGATAGGCACGAGTCGGGTGCTTGAGTTATTGTTCACCTGGACCCTGGCGTCCAGGGCAAAGAGGGCTACGGCGGTATCGGCGGCAGGCTGGGCGTTTATCACGTTGCCCGCCACAGTGCCCTGGTTTCGTATAAGCGGCGAGCCTACTGCTGACGCCGCCTCAGCCAGCAGGTTCGCCTTTTCCCGAATCAGCTTTGAGGACGCCGCCTGGCGGTGAGTCACACACGCTCCGAGCTTGATGTTTTCACCGTCTTCCTCAATCTTCTGGAGCGCCTTGATGCCGGTTATATCCACCAGGCACTTCAGTTTACGCTCCCCCGCCTTAAGCTCCGGGACGAGGTCGGTGCCACCGGCGACAATCCTTGCCTCTCCCTTGTAGGACTCAAGAATGGTCAACGCCCGTTTAACAGAAGCCGGGGAAAGATATTCTTCAAGTTTCATTTACTTCCTCCTGCTGGAATGGACGACAAGAGACAATAGCTATTTTACACCGTTTTGGCTGTGAGATGGTAGTTCAAACTTACATCTTGCTTGGCAGGAACAGGGCTATCTGCGGGAAGGCTACCAGAATATAGGTGGCGACTATCTCCGCGATAAGGAAAGGCCAAATGCCCTTGAATATGGTGTACATGGGCACATCCTTGACCAGACCCTGAATCACGAAGACGTTCATGCCCACCGGCGGGGTAATCAGTCCCATCTCGCACACGAGTATACTAATTACGCCAAACCAGATTGGGTCATATCCCAGAGTAACCAGCACCGGCAGGAATATAGGGACAGTAATAATCACCATAGCTAATGTGCTTAAAAAGCAGCCCAGAACCAGGTAGACCAGCAAAATAATTGTAAAAATAGCTATCGGAGGTACAGCCAGCCCGCTGACGAAAGTAGCAATATCGTTGGTGATTCTACTTACCGTCAGAAACTTGCTGAAAACCTCAGCTCCCATGAGAACAAACATGACCATGGCAGTATTTTTTGTGGATTCCAAAAAACTCCTGGTAATGACTTGCTTGTTAAATTTTCGTTTTGATACGGTGATGACAAAAGCCCCGGCGGCACCGATTGCAGCGCCCTCGGTCGGCGTAAATATTCCAAAATAAATTCCTCCCATGACCAGGAAGAATAAAACTATTACTGTCCATGTACCCTTTAATGAGACCATTTTCTGGGTAAAACTGGTCTTTTCTCCCGGAGGACCAAGGAGGGGATTTCGTTTGCAGAGAAAATAAATGACAATCATGAATAATAAGCTGAGGAGTAGACCGGGAAGGATGCCAGCCATGAAAAGTTTACCGATTGACTGGCTGGCAATAATGCCGTAGACTACAAGACCTATACTGGGTGGAATCATGATGCCCAATGTTCCCCCGGAGGCGACACAGGCAGTAGCGAGGCTCGGGTCATATTTATAGCGCTTCATTTCGGGCAAGGCTACCACGCCCACGGTAGCGGCAGTGGCGGTAGTTGAGCCGCAGATGGCTGAAAAACCGGCGCATCCGCCGATGGTCGCCATTGCCAATCCGCCGGGGAGATGCCCAAGCCACCGGTATGCCGTTCCGTAAAGCTCACGGGTTAATCCAGCGTGGAAAGCGAATTCGCCCATGAGCACAAAGAGAGGAATAACGCTCATTGTGTAGCTGGACGAGAAACTAAACGGGCCAGTCCCCAGAACTCCGAGCGCAGAGCCCGTATTTGCGAGGTAGCTATAGCCCAGGAACCCTATTATTCCCATGGCGAAGCCGACATACATATTTGAAAAAAGAAGTATAAGGAGCCCAACGACGCCAATAATGCCCACCATACTGCGGCTGAGGTCCAGGGACAAAGATTTTCCCCAGATTGCATATGCTACTACCAGTACGGTAAGCACCAGCCCAAGCGCAAGATTTAGCCGTGTCTGCCAGCGGCTGTTCTCCAGCGATTGAGCCAGTGACTTAATGAAATGTACAATAAGCACCAGTCCAAGCAGGGCAAAACCAAAAGCGGCAAACCATACAAAGGGATAAATTGGAATGTTGGTAGAGGTGGTTAATTGACCCGCGAGCCACTGTTTATTTCCCCATAACGCTGTTTGCCAGGCTATCAGGATGCACAAAGCAATGCCAATGAGGCTAGCAATGCTCGCAATGGCTCCCTGGTTCCCCGGTGAAAGTCGAGAGGTAACTGCATCAATTGAAATATGAGACTTCTTTATTGCGGTGTAAGCCAGTGCGCCGAAGACCAGGACAGCCATCATGAGTTCGACGATTTCGTAAGTGCCGGAGAGAGGCCGGTTGAAAAAATAGCGCAGGCACACATCCACCGTTACGAGAACCATCATTACTGCGAGGATGGCTGCGCCTGCGCCATTGAACCACCAGCCCAGTGAACCAGCTATCCTCTCCAGCCACCGGGCTATTCTATTAAAAGCAGTCGTACTTTCTGACCGGCTCTCGGTGACTATTACTTCCTCAGCCGGTCGCTCTACCTTGCCCAGCCCCA
>JAUYDO010000298.1 GCA_030691835.1 Dehalococcoidia bacterium
TGCCCCATGGAGAAGCTCTCCACCGGAAAAGACCCCGAGGAGTTCTATCAAGCCCTGAGGAAATCTTTTAAGACCAGTTAAATAATCAACACGAAGGACGAAAATAAGTGTACCGAGTAACTGCCATTTGCGGTCGAGGAATTACTGAGATTGCCACGACCCACCTGCGGCGGGTCTCGCAATGACAGATTGGCGTATTTTCGGAGAAATTGAAAAGTCGGTGTCTAAGCCATGATTCTGGACAGGATTGTAGGTATTTACCATTTCCTCGGTGACCGTGCTCCGAGAGACGTCCCTGTGGTGGAGCCGAAGCCGCGCCGCGTCAGCCCCTGGCGGCGAGACGGTAAAGCGCTGGTCGCCATGGTAAAAGCAGGGGATGATGTCAGGCTAACTATTGAAAAGGTTATCGCCCTGCTTGGTGGTCTGCGGCTGGCTATCTCCCGCGGCGACAGGGTTCTGGTTAAGCCCAACTTCAACAGCCCGGACCCTCCGCCCGCCTCAACGGATTTGAATTTTCTGCGTGCCGTGGTTGGGATACTGCTGGACACCGGCGCAAAGGTGACCATCGGGGAGAGCGCCGGAGGCGTGTGGCGACCCAGCCGCAATGTCTTCCGCGCGGCTGGTCTTTTTGAGCTGGCGCGGGAGCTCGGTGTCGAGGCGATTCCGTTTGAGGACAGGGTGAAGGACTGGGTGCGGGTCAGGGTAAACGGCGACTATTTTCGCACCGTGACAATGCCGCGCTCCGCCTACGAAGCAGAAAAGCTGGTCTACCTGCCCTGCATGAAGACACACATGCTGGCGAGTTTCTCCGGCGCCATGAAGCTGGCGATGGGTTTCATACATCCCGGAGAGCGGCGGGGAATGCACCTGGGTCACCTCCAGGAGAAGATAGCAGAAATCAGCCTGTGCTGGCAGCCCGACCTGATTATTATGGATGGCAGGAGAGCCTTCGTAACCGGCGGTCCCGCCAGCGGACAGCTCGAGGAGCCCGGAATCATACTCGCTTCCGGAGACCTGCTCGCCACTGATGTCGAGGCGATGAAGGTGGTGCTGTCCTACCGGGCAAAGAGCGGATTGCCGGAAAACCCTTGGCAGTTACCTCAAATTGTCACAGCGCTGAAGCACGGTCTGGGCGCCGGAGCAGACGGATATGTTGTTATCCGTGGGACTTAAAATAATGGGGTCGGGTTTCCACCCGACCCCGTATCCCGACAGGGATGCGTGGGAACTGCTAGGAGTAATCAAACCGTCTCGTATGCCTGGATAATCCGCTCGGCGATAAGTTGCCACTGGTGCTGGCCGATGTCCAGAAGGCCGAGCACTAGAGTTTGCAGTGATGCATCCCTGGTTAATGAATAAAGCGTGACGTCATTTTCCACACAGGTTACCACCAGTTTCCTATCTATCAGGCACCTCAGCGATTTCACCAGGTCAATTCGCCTGATATTAAGGGCGTGAGCCACAGCCGCCCGATTGAATCTGGCGTGAGGATGTCTGCCGAAGAACAGCAGGAGCTCGAGACTGCTCAGGTCATCACCAAAGTCATTGATGAATTCAAGTAGTTTATCCTGTACCGCGATATCTTGCATAGCTTCTCCCCGGCAAACGACCCGCCTGAGGCGGGTAAAATTACGCAATTAATGTTGGGACTTTTTCTCCCACCTCGTCCAGCGCCTTAAGCTTCTCCTCCGCTTCTTTTTGCCTCTGTCCATAGAGCGGAATGAGTTCGGTGGAATCACGGTAGTAATTCCTTACCTTAGGCACATCGCTTAACCCGGAAAGCACTACCGAGACTTCCATCAGACCTCTCTGGCGCGGGTAATCACCGTTTCTGATGATGGCGTTGGGTGCCAGCTCTCTCAGGTAATCGCCGAGTTCCTGGACTATTTCCATATTAATTTCTTGCTGCGGCGCTGATACCAGATAAAATGCCCGGCTGGCATCCCTGGCGTTGCAGGGAAGTGATAAATCACTTACTGCTTCGTCCATGGCTTTTATTCCACGGTGTGTTTCGGTGCTCTTCTTCCTGAAGTTTGTCGAGCTAAAGAATGGTAGCCTGAATGAGGGCAACTCGGATTTACCCACACCGAATACCGTCCAGCCACTTACGGACGCAATTATGTCCCCGGCATCCAGTACCTTGGCGCCGATGTATTTGGACTTCTTCTCCTCACCGGCGCAAAGTATATCGTAAAACGGCTGAACGATTTGCGCATTGATATTTGCCAGATTATTTTTCAGTGAGTAGTCCTTGCTTATGTACCGTTGATTGCTGACCAGGAAAACAGCGTCAGCCACCGAGTTGACTGATTTGAGACAGGTGGCAGTGTTATAAATGGTTCTTTCCTCTGTTTTCTCCTCGTGCTCAAAAGGTAAGACAACAAGAGCATACACCGGTTTATCTGAATAGCGCTCTTTCACGAGCTTGGTGATTACTGGAAGTGACCCGGAGCCGGTACCACCGCCGGATGAAGCGGCAACCATGAAAGCGTCTGCTTCAAAGAGCTGTTTAACATTACGCATGGCATGTATGACCTTATCACCATCTAGCTTAGCTATCTCCGCTCCCACCTCGTTCAATTTGCCGACGCCGTGTCCCCCGGCCTTTCTGCCGCCCAGAAGTATGCGGCTCTGGTAGTTCTTGGAGATATTATTTAAGCCGGTTAAATCGGCGACATCGGTGTTTACGGCAAAGGCGCCGACGATTATCTCAACTCCACGCTGTGAACGTGCCCTGTTATTCAGCCGGGCAAACTCGTCGGCAACCCGGCAGCCACATTGCCCCAGACCAATAACTACTAATTTCATCCGCCCTCCTTTCTTTTAATATTTTTGTATAGTTTGTGCCAGAAGCACGTATCCGTTATTGTCCTTTGTCTTTGGATTTAGTTTATCCTGTACCGTTGATACCTTCTGGGTGCTTTCTCTCTGAGCTCTAAAATAGGGGAGCGGTAGTTTCCTACCGCTCCCGCGAGCGTTATGCTCAGAGGTTACCTTTTATACAGACCACGCGGCTGTCTCATGAAGGAAGGAACCGCAAGCTCCTCCTCGCTTTTGAGGGTCTTAAGTACGCGGGTGTATTCCTTATCTCTGGCTGAGCCGGTTAGCTGGTCTTTCGATGCGAAGCCAGTGGCGATAAGGGTTATTCTGACTTCATTGCCCATGTTGGGGTCGACCACGACGCCGAAGATAATGTTCGCCTCCGGGTCAACCGCCTCCTGGATGACCTTGGCGGCGTCCTTTACCTCAAACAGGGTCAGGCTGCTGCCGCCGGCGACGTTGAACAGGACGCCCCTGGCGCCGTCGATGGTGACATCCAGTAACGGGCTGGCGAGCGCCTCTTTGGCGGCATTGACGCAGCGGTTCTGGCCCGAGCCGCGACCGATGGACATCCATGCGGGACCTGCGTCTTTCATGACTGACCTGATGTCTGCGAAGTCGAGGTTAATCAGGCCGGGCACGGTGATTACTTCGGCGATTGCCTGGACCGCGTGGCACAGGACTTCATCCGCCAGCTTGAAGGCGTTATCAACGCTGGTCTTCTGGTCGGATAGCTCCAGCAGACGCTCATTGGGGACAATTATCAGGGTATCCACCTTGCTGATGAGCTGGCTGATGCCCTCCTCAGACGTCTGCATTCGGTGGTTGCCTTCGAAGGCGAACGGCTTGGTGACTGTGGCGATGGTGAGTGCGCCGCTCTGCTTGGCTATCTCA
>JAUYDO010000247.1 GCA_030691835.1 Dehalococcoidia bacterium
CCAGGTTCACAGTGTTGAAGGCGGCAGATATGCTCGCCCCGGCGTCAAGCAATACAGTGGCATCATCCGCCTCGACCAGTATGCTCAGTCCCCACTCGCCAAGGAGGTCGCCGTGCGCCACGGTGTTTTCGCTCAGGGTAGTGATGCGCAGTGCCATCTTTTTCCCTTGTCGCTAGCATTATATGCCATAGCACTGTCGAGGGCAACATCCCCGGGGGAAATTCCAGATACCAGGCACAAAATACCAAACATAAAAATATATCCGTTTTGTCTAAAGGTCATTGCCACGGGTCCAATGCCGTTATACCCGGGGGCGACCTTCGGCGAGGAGGCGGAGCTTGGTCTCGTCCAGGATAGTTATCCTGCCGCGGACGGAGCCGATGATTTTGCGGCTTTTCCACTGGCTCAGGATGCGGATGGTGGTCTCGGTGGTGGTGCCCGCCATGTCGGAGAGCTCCTGGCGCGTGAAAGGAAGCTCCGCGCCGAGCTTAGCAGAGAGCATGAGCAACATTCTGGCGAGGCGCTGTTCCACCCGCTCGCCGGCGAGGTCTCTCAGGCGGCTCTGCGCCTCTCTCAAGCGCCCGGCGAGGACGTTGATGATTCCGAGGGCAACCAGCGGTTGTTTGACCAGGAAACTCAGGAAGTCCTCCCGCCTTATTCCCAGGAGTCTGGTTTCAGAAACCGCCTGGGCTGAAGCGGGATATGGCTTGTTCTCGAATACCGCCACCTCGCCAAACATCTCACCATTGCCGAAGAAGGCGATGATTATTTCCTTGCCCAGCGAAGTGTGCTTTACCGCTTTTACCTTACCGTCAGCTATGATGTAAAACCAGTCCGGGGCGTCTTCCTCGATGAAGATGAACTGCTCCGCGGTGAAGCGGCGCTCGATTGCCATGCGGGCTAACCCGGTAAGCTCCTCTCCGGTCAGCGCGGAGAAAATAAAGGAGCGGCTCAGGATTTCAACTTTTTGTGTCTCGCTTATCACCGTAGCAGCGCCCTAGTCCTGCTTGCCCTTTTGGGATTCTTAAAGAATATCTTTCCTTTTCATTTTCCGTCTGCCTGTCCCATCAAGCGTCTCAGGTCTTTCAAGGCTCTGTGCTGAATCACGCGCACCGCACCCTCGCTCTTGTTCAGGAGCTGGGCAACCTCAGCACAGCTCAGACCGTCCACAAAGCGCATGACCACCACCTTCTGCTTATCAGGCGCAAGTTTGAACACAGCCTGTTTGACCTGAATTCTATCAAAATTGACCTCGGATAATGCGGTAGGACTCTTATCATTGGAAGGCAGTGTATCAGCCACGCTGTCCAGGGGGATAACCTGCTTCTTTGCCCGGAAATGGTCGATAATCAGGTTGTGCGCGATGGCGATGAGCCAGGCTCCGAAGGACACGCCTCTGGGGCTGTACCTGTTGATTGCCTTCCATGCCCTGATGAAAACCTCCTGGGTGATGTCTTCAGCGTCGACCTGACTGTGGACGCAGTAGTAGACATAGCGAGAAACCCGGGCTACGTTGTTTTCGTAGAGGTTGGCGAAAGCGTCCCGGTCGTTGGCGATTGCGCGCTGCACCAAAAGGTTTTCTGGTGTCTCTGATGTCTGCAACAGTTATCCCGCCCGATTCCTTCAAAAATAATATTCCTAGTATAAAGTATATCATAGCTTTTTTCAAGAAGACCCCCGGGACATCAGCGCGGGCGGGTAACCGTAAGAAGCAATCAGCGTCTACCGGCTAGATTCCTCCTTTTTGCCAGCATCGATAGTTATCAGTGGATTATTGCTCCCGCTATGGTTAGCGGCAAGGTGGAATATGTTGTTACAGAAATTCGCAGTGGGGAAGTACCTCTTGAAAAATAGGGGCTGGGTGCTATATGCTTGACATATGGACGGGGGCGGATAAGTCCCGGTGGGCTTCGCGGACTTCAAATCCGTCGGGGGGCATGTAGAATGTCTCAGGTGGGTTCGACTCCCATCCGCTCCCGCCAGATTTGCGTCAAGGCGATGACAACAAAGGTACGAACAATCAGAGTACATAAGCTCTGGGGCGTGGGCGGATTGCACGAAATTGTTGAGCTGGACACCGCGGAAGCAAGCGCCCTGGTTGCTAACTGCCTAAAGTGGCACTGCCCTGTATTCAACACCAGGACAGACAAGCCCATCAACGAAATAACGCCGGACGTGGAAGAAATCTCCGTGGTCATGATGCTCCTGGGCGGGGGTTAGGCGAAATAGGGCTGCCTGGAAAATGCCTATACCCGGCTCGTAAAGAAGAATATGAACAGGCTCCAGAAATTGAGCAGGGTATAGAATATCACGAAAAACAGGGTTACGATGAGTGATACCCTGGGCAGACGCCTGTGAATGTCCCGGAGAATCAGCGCCGCCAGCAACGAGCCTCCGAGTTTTAATGCCAGAAACATGTTCCCGCCTATCAAGGGTTGCAGGAAGGGATTTCCCTCGCTGGCGAAACCCCGCGCAATCAGGAACCGGCTAATCAGCCCGTCGGCGACGATAAGGGCTATCATGGTGCCCAGGAGCAGCCTCATCCGGCTCTGTTCGGCAACATGGATATCAAAAGGCCTGGATACGGTCATCGAACTCCTGACAAATAAGAATTCAGCAACAATTTCCATATTGTAACGCACAACGGCCGGGATGTCTATAGGAAAAAGGTAAGGACGCGGAGGGGGAAGATTTGTGCAACCCAGACCTGACGAGGCTATTGAGCCAAGCGTGGAGTGGTTTGAAAGGTTTTGTGGGTGAATCTTATGTCAGCACAATATTATTTTGAGGGTTGCATCCTGACTTTCCAAGTAGTATCTTTAATCTAAGAGGGATTCACATGGATATAGAATCTAGAATTATTCTTGGCGATTGTCTCGAAGAACTAAAGAAAATAGGTGACAACTCTGTAGACTTAATTTTCACCTCACCCCCTTATGCTGACCAGCGGGAAAAGACCTACGGCGGAATCCATCCGGATAAATACGTTGATTGGTTTCTTCCTATCTCACAGGAATTACTACGGGTATTGAAACCAACAGGTACGTTTATTCTAAATATAAAAGAACGTGTGATGGATGGTGAACGTCATATATATGTCATAGAACTCATTTTGGAAATGCGCAAACAAGGTTGGCTGTGGACGGAAGAATTTATATGGCATAAGAAGAATTGTTATCCAGGTAAATGGCCAAACCGTTTCAGAGATTCTTGGGAGCGACTTCTCCAGTTTAACAAGAATAAGAAGTTCAAAATGTTTCAGGAAGCTGTGATGGTACCCACTGGTGAATGGGCGAAGACCAGGTTAAAAAACCTGAGCGATACCGATAAAACAAGAGATGTATCCAAAGTCGGAAGTGGCTTTGGGAAGAATATCTCTCACTGGATAGATAGAGCATATGCCTATCCAACCAATGTTTTGCATATGGCAACAGAATGTGGTAACAGGAATCACAGTGCAGTTTTCCCTGAGGCACTCCCAGCCTGGTTCATAAAGTTATTTACAGAAGAAGGAGATTGGGTACTAGACCCGTTCTT
>JAUYDO010000056.1 GCA_030691835.1 Dehalococcoidia bacterium
CTGCAGCTCTTTCTTGCCCATGGACATGATGTTGGTCTTGAGGTCTGCACCGCTCAGAATCTTCCTGCGCTCGCAGTAGATAAGCTCGCGATGCTTGTTGACCACATCGTCATACTCGACCAGGTGCTTGCGCATGTCGAAGTGATAGCCCTCGACCCGCACCTGCGAGCTTTCGATTGCCTTGTTGACCAGGTTGTTCTCGATGGGCGTGTTCTCGTCCATGCCCGCCCACTCCATAAAGCCCTTGATGCGCTCCCCGCCGAAGTGCTTCACTATGTCGTCCTCGAGCGATACATAGAAGCGAGAGCTTCCCGGGTCGCCCTGGCGTCCGGCTCTACCACGTAGCTGGTTATCGATGCGGCGGGCTTCATGACGCTCCGTGCCCAGGACGTGCAGTCCGCCGAGCATAATCACTTTGTCATGTCTATCCTGCCACTCCTGCCGCTCCGGCTCGGTGCCGTCCGAAGGCTCTTTGCCGCCCAGGATGATGTCGACGCCGCGCCCCGCCATGTTGGTGGCGACGGTCACAGCGCCGGGCACGCCCGCCTGCGCGATGATGGCGGCTTCCTTTTCATGCAGTTTGGCATTGAGCACCTGATGGGGAACACCCCGCCCCTTGAGCAGTTCGCTCAGGTTCACTGACTTCTCGATAGAGGTGGTGCCCACCAGCACCGGGCGTCCCTGCTTGCTAAGCTCCTCAATCTCCTTCGCCGCCGCCTGGAATTTAGCCTTCTCGTCCTTGTAGATGCGGTCGGGGAAGTACTCCCGAATCATGGGCTTGTTGGTCGGGATGACCAACACCTCGAGCTTGTATATCTTGTGGAACTCCTCCGCCTCGGTGGCGGCGGTGCCGGTCATGCCCGCCAGCTTCTCGTACATGCGGAAATAGTTCTGGATGGTGACCGTGGCGTAGGTCATGGTCTCCCGCTGGACTTTGACGCCCTCCTTGGCTTCGATAGCCTGGTGCAGTCCCTCGGAGTAGCGCCTGCCAATCATCAGCCTGCCGGTGAACTCGTCAACGATGATGACCTCGCCGTTCTCGTTGACCACGTAGTTGCGGTCACGCTTGTATAGTGCACTGGCAACCATCGCCTGGCGGAAGGTTGAAAGTATAGCGTTCCGCTTTCTCTCCTCTTCGAGGCTCAGCGCCCGGTGTTCCTCGATTGTCTCGCCGCCGAAGAGGTCCGCCACCTTCATGCCGAAAGCCCTTGCCAGCTTCTCCTGACCGTGATGCGTCGCCTTGGTATGATGCTCCTTCTCGTATGCGATGTAATCGTACTGCTCCTCGAGCGCGGCATCCTCGTCCTTCGCCTCCTGTGTTACCGGCTCGTGCGCCAAAGTCTTTGCCTTCATGCGACTAACCACGTTATTGACGGCTATATATATATCTCCGGCTTCCTGCGCCGGACCGCTGATGATTAGCGGCGTGCGGGCTTCATCGATGAGCAAGTTGTCCACCTCGTCCACGATGGCGTAGTTGAGCGGACGCTGGACGCACTGCGCCTGGTCGATGACCATGTTATCCCGCAGGTAGTCAAAGCCGAACTCACTGCTGGTGCCGTAGGTGATGTCTGACTGATAGGCTTCACGGCGGCGGATGGGTCGGAAGTGAGCCCAGCGGGGGTCCCCGGAGTCAAAGGATGGGTCGTACAGACGCGCCGGCGTGTAGTCGTCCTGCGCCTGCTGGGGATAGATGCTGGCGACAGTGACACCGAGGGCGTGATAGACAGGACCCATCCAGTACGGGTCGCGGCGGGCGAGATAGTCGTTTACGGTAGCCAGGTGACAGCCGCGCCCGGTGAGCGAGTTCAGGTAAAGTGGTAACGTGGCGACCAGGGTCTTGCCTTCACCGGTCTTCATCTCGGCGATTTTGCCCTGGTGCAACACTATGCCGCCGATAAGCTGGACATCGAAGTGGCGCTGTTTTATGGTGCGCCGTGCCGCTTCGCGCACGGCGGCGAAGGCTTCAGGGAGAAGCTCGTCCAGCGCATTCTTCTCCGCTTCTTTAAGCTCCGCCTCTTTCTTACTCAGTTCGGCTTCCAGGTCTTTGCACTGTTTGGCAACCTCTTCCTGCTGTAGCTCATCCAGCGGATTGACCTCGCACTTCCGCGCGGAGTCAATATCAGCCCGCACCTTTTCCACTTCCTCGCGGTACCGCGCGGTCGCTTCAGCGATGAGATCCTTGAACTCAGAGGTCTTGTCACGGAGCTGGGCATCAGTGAGCTTCTCGAACTCCGGCTCCAGCGAGTTTATCTCATCTACCAGCGGCTGTAGCCGCTTTATTTCCCTTTCGTTGGAATCAACCAGTCCACCCAGCCACTTAAACATCTGCTTCACCTTGTATTAGCCGTCTGGCTTCCTCAGCCATGGACTCTTTCACCAGAATTTTGACCTCCCCCAGCCCGTCGACGGTGAACACGTGCACCGATGGAGCGGCAAGGGACTTTAGCAGGCAGGGAATGCCGCTGCTCTCCAGCAAGCCCTTGATGACCTGGGCTTCCATCTCACCT
>JAUYDO010000211.1 GCA_030691835.1 Dehalococcoidia bacterium
CCGAATCAACAACTTCGCCGAGATAATCAAGTTCACGAGCCAGGAGTGAAATCCCAAATCCTGAGTTTAAAGCTATCAACATTCAGCATTCCGTAGGGTGGGTGAAGTCCCGATGAAATCGAGACGTAACCCACCATAATGAAGCCGCCTAAGGCGGAATGGTGGGTTTCACCCACCCTACAAGGCTTTACAAACGACCTGGTTAGAAGGGTTTACGAGCGCTATTATCATATTTTCATTAGCATATTAGTTCAGGAGGTGAACCAGAGCTATGACAAGTCAGGTAGAGCTATTGAATCCGGTTGCCAGGGTTACGATTAAAGACCGCCCTGTAGCAAAACTGCTCGACACCCTTGATGGGAAGGTGGTGGGCGTCTGGGAGACTTACAACTACTGGCGCAGTTTCGGCTTGCTTGTTGGTAAACTTAAAGAGGTTCTTCCGGCGAGGTACGGCGTTAAAGAGGTTATCTGGCACAAACCAACTGCCGCCGGCGGCGTAGGGTTTGCCGACCCGAATATGGCGCAGATAGAGCAAAAATACTTCAGTGAATTTGCCAAAAAGGTAGATTGTGTCATTACCGGCGGAGGCTACTGAGGTTCCTGCACTGCCTGGAGTGTCCAGGCGGCGGTACAAATGCAGAAGAGGAGCGTGCCGACAGTAACGGTCGTTCTTACCCAGTTTGAATCACTGGGCAGATTTTCGGCTAAAGCATCGGGGTACGGCAAACTCCCGTTTTTCAGCGTGCCCCGGGATTTTGAAAATTTCCCCGAAGAAGAGATTTACAGGATAATAGAGGGCAGGCTCGAAGAATTTATAAGCCTGCTGGCTGAAAGGGGCACAGCGCGCCGGGCATGAGCCACGTATGAAATGAGTAAGGAGGATTGCAGTGATAGAGATTAAAGCTGATACGATAGCGTCTGAAGACTCAATAGATGCGGCATTTGATTTGTTCTATAAAAACGGCTGGACTGACGGTCTTCCCATAATCCCTCCCACCCGGAAGCGGGTTGACGCCATGATGTCCACCGTCGACCGGGCGCCCGGTGACTGCGTGGCACAGCTTCGCCCCAAGATGGGGGATGCCACCATTGAGAAGCTGGCAATTAACGCCGTGATGGCAGGATGTCTGCCCTCCTATTTCCCGGTCATCGTGGCGGCGGTTGAAGCTTTAGCCGACCCCAAGTGCAATCTTTACTCCGTTAACACCACTACAAACCCTGCCACCCAGATGCTAATAATCAACGGTCCCATCCGGAACGAGATAGATTTGAATTGCAGTTGGGGGTGCCTGGGTCCTGGCTGGAGGGCTAATGCCACCATAGGCCGGGCTATCAGTCTGATAATGCTGAACATAGCCGGTCGCATTCCCGGGGAAGTGAGCAAAGCGGTTATCGCGCACCCGGGCAGATATGGAATGTGCATCGGCGAGAGGGAAGAAGAAAGCCCGTGGGAGCCACTGCACGTGGAGTTGGGCTATAAAGCCGAAGAGAGCACCGTAACCATCGTGATGCCGAGCGGAACGCATTCCCTGGAGGATATACACAACACCACCGCTGAGCCGCTCCTGCAAAATCTCGCCGGCGGGATGAGTCTTTCCATGACACTCAATACCTATCCGCATTTCGGGCAGGCTGAGACTCTGTTGATAATGTGCCCCGACCACGCGCGCATCCTGGCGCAGGGAGGGTTCAACAAAAAGGATATAAAGCAGTACTTCTTCGACCATATCCGGATTCCGTTCTCCTTCTTCTGCCAGTCCTTTCTGGATAACATGGCTGAGGTGGACAGGGGCGAGCGTGTGATGAGCTATGACAGGCAGAAGCTGATAGAGGCGGGACTGATTCAAAAGGACGTGACCCAGATAACAGAGAATGGCGTAAGACACCTGGCGCGTCCGGAACAGCTAATAATCGTGGTGGCTGGTGGCGATGGACGTCTGCACAGTGCCTATTGCCCGACGTTTGGGGATTCCTACGTGGTTACCAGACCCATCAAATACAAGAAGTAGTAACGGGTATCGAGTAGGGCAGAATTATACGTAAAGCGATTGTACAACGAGACAATTATGCCGTAGCAAGTCTATGTAATTATTGTGAAAATAGTCAATTTTCGTACTTCGTGGTCCGCCTCAGGCGGATGTGAATGGGCAAGAAAAATTCCTTCCAGGGAATCGCAATAACGCCATCACACAAGGGTTGAGGTTCCCTCACCCTATCACGCCGGAGAACACCGACTTCCACTTCTCCAGCAGTTTGGTGCGTAGCTCCGGACTCATCCGCGCGATGGGGTACCAGTCGTTCTTCCATGATAAATCGCGGCAGGCGTCAATGACCACTCTAGCCGCCGTCAGCGGCACCGCGTGCTCCGTCGCCCTCTTCTCCTTGAGCGGTATGGCGGGGTGCACGTTGTTGGTGTGGCAGTAGGGCAGGATTTCTATCTGGCGGTCGAGCCGCGCCCTGGTCACCATAGCCCACAGCACCTGGTCAAGATTGGACGGGTCAATGTCCTCCTCTACAACCACAGTATACGCTCCACACTCAGCCGGGTATTGTGAAGCAATCAGCCCGACCTGCCGCGCATGACCGGAGTACAACTGCTGGATGGAGATGACGTTGAACAGCCCGCCACTGCCGGTGTAGTGCGCCCAGACGCTCTTGACGCCGGGAATCCCGAACGCTTCGAGGCGGCGCCGGATGGCGACTGAGTCGGCGACCGCCAGCATCAGGGTAAAGGTGTGCGGCGGCACCGCCGGCTGGGAGCAGGTGAAGATGGGGTTGTTGCGGTAATAGATAGCCTTGACTCTTATCACCGGCTCTGGTACAGGCAAAAGACCGCGGTTGGCGTAGTAGCCGTGCCACTCGCCGAAAGGACCTTCATCGACAAACTCGCCGGGATGGCACTCACCCTCTACCACTACCTCGGCGCGGGCGGGGAACGGCAGTCCGGTGTATTCGCCCTTGATGACCTCGAGCGGTTCGCCCTTGATACCACCGGCGGCGTCATACTCGGAGACGCCCCACGGCGTGTCCGTCTGGCATGACAGCCACCACAGCACCGGGTCCAGGCCGACGGCGATGGCGATGGGCATCACCTTTTTCCGGGCGAAGTATTTCTCATAGGTCATGATGTTGCCGTGCTTTCCCGGCGTGGCGTGGAGCGCCATTGTCTTATTATCAACCACCATTACGCGGTATGTGCCGCAGTTTACCCAGCCCTCGTCCGGGTCTTGCTGTATGACACAGTGAGCCGTGCCGAAATAGCGCCCCTTATCAAGCTCGTGGAAGCGCGGCACCGGGAACTTGAGGACATCCACCTTGTCGCCGGTCAGGCTGTTCTCCAGCACCGGGCCGGAGGTGACGAACTTCGGCGGGATGCGGCGGATTTCCCTGGACTTCTTATACCAGCTGTCGGCGACGCTCATGGGGTCTGTCTTATCCTCCGGCAAGCCCAGCGTCCTGGCGATTCTCCAGGTTGAGCCGAGGACGCCGAACAAATTGCGGAACCCTTTGGCATAGCCGGTGGTCTCGTCGAACATGACCGCCGGCTTGGGATGCTTGCCCTCGCGGTAAATGAGCTCCACGATGGAGCCCATCTCCACGTCCCAGTTGGCGCCGGCGACGTGCTTCAACTCTCCCCTGGCTTCGACAGCCTGAATGAAGTCCCTCAAATCAGCGTGAGCCATCTTGTCCTCCATAAAATGCGAATTAATCTGTGAACATTCAGAAGTATATCATATCCTGAAGGTGTTTTGTCACTGATTTAGACTGAGGGGGCGCCGAGGCACTCAAGCTCCTGTTTCGAAAGGTCTGAAAAGACGTCACAGCGCCAAGTGCGATACAATCAAACAGTATAAACAATTAAAAATGTACATTCTATTGTTATCCCGATTTGGCATTAGTTAGCTGTTCAAATTCTAACTGATTAACATGGTTTCCACTTAATTTGCCTATATTAATTCCCTTTAAGTCCTCAATGTTAATAACAGCTCCGAATTTCATAAATATTTCAGAAAAACGCCAGAAATTTTTACCCCAATAAATCATAGCACAAGACATTGGAGCACCTTTTCCTTCATCTTCACCTTTAACTAGAAAGCGTAATCTCGTATCATATAAAAAGCAAATTGCAGTCGCTTTACCAAAGACGTATTTTTTCCAATGATCTGTATTCGTAGCTACAGGGACTAGAGCTAAAACTTCAGCCTGAAACAGCCTATTTGCCTCTTCACATTT
>JAUYDO010000238.1 GCA_030691835.1 Dehalococcoidia bacterium
TGGCGGCACCCACTCCGGGTCTTCGTAACGGAGCGGGAAAAATTGGGCACAATCCGGGAAGGCGAAATCTCCCTCAGTTATATATTCTGCTGCCAGCGACGGGGTAAAGCAGGAATGCCCTGATAATCCCAACATGCACCAGTTGGGACTACCGTAGGCAAAAGCCAGCATACTTATCATACCTCCGACATCCCTGCCGGTTCCTTGAGCAAAAAGCATAGACTCAGGACCATATTTAGCAGCAAGCTCCTTCATCCGCTTCTCACAGGTGTCAAGGGCTTCATCCCAGGAGATGCGTTCCCACTTCCCCTCTCCTCTCTCGCCGACACGCTTCAAAGGATATCTCAGTCGGTCGGGATGATAGATATACTGCGTCATCGCCAGCGCTCTGGGACACAGCCTCCCGTGGTGCCAGGGATGACTCTCATCCCCCTCCACCTTAACCACCTTACCGTCTTTAATATGGACATCTACGCCACAACCACCGTGACACCCTGTTCCCGGCGTCCAGGCGCCCATCTTTACTATTTTTTCTCCCTTTTTGTCCGCCATGATTTGCTCCTTTCAAACAAACTTCTCTTTTCCGAATTCACTACTCCACCTAATTATCAGGAGCGCAATACATCTAGTGGGCGTATAGGACTGACCTGGGCTTGTCCTCCATAAGCTTGACCAGCTCGGGGAGAGTCCCGTAGTACATGCACCACGCTTGACAGTGTTTTACACAGGATGGCTTCTCTCCGGTCCTGGTCCTCGCCTTGCAGAGGTCACAGAACTCGGTTGGGAATGGAACATAATCAATGCGAATCTTGTCCGGTTTAGCCGGGTCGGTAAAGACTTTCTCGTCAACCTTTATCCCCCACTTCCCCGCCGGATAACCGTGCTCCTGTTTGCAAGCGACCACGCAACTTTGACACCCGGTACAGTATTCGTAGTCAATAAGTAAACCTTTTCTAGCCACGTGTGCTCCTTTCATGTTTAATTTCTGATTATTAAGCGTTTACTGAATGTTATGAGTTGATAAAAATGTAAACCTGCAAGCACGTCCAATACTACCAGAGACACCGTCACGGCTATGATACCCACTCCTGCGGTTCAATCATCCGGGTTGCCCCGGATTGATTCTTCTGCGCAGAGAGCGGGTATCATCACTCAGCCAGATATCTACAGTCTTTATTTAGTAGGTGGTACTTCTTTGATAAGGCGCAGAGTCTCATCAAGCACTGCCTGCCCCGGCAACCCCCTGGCTTTCATGCTAGCTACCCACTCGTCCCATACCGGCTTACCACCAACTTTTGTCCACCTCTCTACTTCCTCTGGAGGAAGAGTATACACTTCCATGGGATAGCCTGTTTTCTTCAGCAGGTCGGGAACTTCCTTTTCAGCAGTATCAAAGAAGCCCCTGCTTTCTAGCCTGCCCCCTGCCTCACCACCTACGGCTTTCTCTATCTTCTCCTGGATGTCAGGCGGCAGACTTTTCCAGGTGTCCAGGTTCATACCCATGGCAAAGTATCCAGTAAACATGGGTACAAGTGTGTAGTACTTTACCACCTCATAATGTTTAAACCCATGTGCGACCATCCAGGGCTCAGCCATGGCGTCTATTACCCCCTTTTGCAGGCTGAGGTAGACATCATTCATGGGTATCAACATCGGGACACCTCCCATGCGTTTCATCATATCCATGGGAGGTCCGCCGATAACTCTTATCTTCAGCCCTTTGAGGTCTTCCATGGTTTTAACCTGCTTCTTGGTGGATACTATGAAATATGGGGCAGTAGTGAATAGAGTGAGCACCTTTATGTTGCGGTATTCGTTTTTAATCTCCGGAAATTTTTCGTAGAGATTCCAAGCAACAGCGGCGGCATGTTCAGCGCTCTTAAATGGCAAAAAAGGCAGTGCCACAACATCAGACAGAGGAGTCAAGCCTGGCCAATAGCCATAAAAGAGCCAGCCCATATCGGCAAGACCATTCTTGACGGCTTCCAGGGCATCTGTTCCCTTGGCTAGAGTCTGACTATAATATCTCTCTACCTGGACTCGACCCCCGGTAGCCTCCTCAAGACGTTTTAAATATGGCTCTGTTCCTCGGGTTGTGCCCCAGTCAATCGCAGAGTTGTGGTCAGTGTACCTCAGTTTAAACACTTTGGCGGCTGGAGCCGCAGTCGGAGCCGGAGCCGCGGTTGGGCTGGGACCAGCAGTCGGACTGGGACCTGGTTTTGGTGCTGGTGCTGGCGCTGGTGCTGGCGCCGGGGCTGGAGCTGGTGCCGCACAACCAGCCAGAACCAATGAAGTGATTACTGAAATAACCAGAAAGAACAAAATATACTTTTTCATCTTCACCCTCCATTTTTCTCAATGTCAGTTAAAAGCCAGAATTACGTCTTCTTTTTACATGCCTGCTACCCTCGCACATTGGAAGCTCTTATACGATAGCTACCTTCAATTTGTATCATTTTAACTATATTAGTCACATTTGTCAAACCGAGCAATAAAATCCCTCTCCCTTGATGCCTGTCCCGTACTTGATACGGGAGGAGAGGCCAGAGCTTGCCCCGTACTTGATACAAGGGTGAAGTGCCCCCTCACTCTTCCGCCAGAGGCGGACTTCCACGCTGGGGAGAGAGGATTGCTGGTAAGTTTGGCGCGTTTCGCGGGAGACTCATCGCGAGGTTTACCAGGAAAAAAATGACCGGGTATCTCGCTGGTATAAACCAGGAGATAAAGCAGTCGAAGGAGATGAATACGGAGCCTTACCGTATTCAGGGAATGACAATGCCCCTCAGCAGTTCTCCCCTGTCCAGCATCTCGTAGGCTTTGTTGATTTCCTCCAGCTTAAAGCGGTGTGAAATAACCCGGTCCAGGTCTATCACGCCTTTCTCGACGAGCTTGAACACCTTCGGTATGTCCGGCGGATTAAAAGTCCGTGAGCCCATCACTTTAAGCTCGAACCAGGTCAGGCGGTTTATTTCCACCTGGAATTTCTGAAACGTCAGTGATACCACCACAATCTTCCCGCCGGGTCTGGTGCTGCGGCAGGCGGTCTCTATCATCTCAGGGACGCCAGTGGCGTCTATGGATATATCTGCGCCTCCACAGGTCACTTTCTTAACCGCCTTGTCAAGGGGCTGGACCTCTTCACTGCTGATGATTTCTG
>JAUYDO010000296.1 GCA_030691835.1 Dehalococcoidia bacterium
ATAAATATCGGTGAAGTGTTGTGAGAGGAGGCAAATTCAAATATCTAAAATCATAAACTCAAATCTGGTTAGGATTGTATTGCCTGGAATTTTGGAAATTGTTTAGTTCGCCTCAGGCGGATTGGTGCTCAGGATTTAGAGTTTCCTCCGGAGAGGGGATGAGGTTCCGCTAGCCCAGCTTATGTATCTCTTTTATCTGCTTGAGCAGTGGGGCGATGCTCGGGGGACTGAATTTGTGCGGTGAGGGACCAAGTGGGTCTTCTATGTTGGTCTCTCCCAGCAGGACGTCAAAGGTGGCTTTCACCGCGGCGGCAAGGGCGTCAAGGCTATACCCGCCCTCAAGGCTAAAGGCAAGCCGTCCCGCGCACAGCTCCTCAGCCAGCTTCCTGATGGTCTTCACCATCCGGGCGAATCCGGAGACACTCAACTGCATTATTGCTATCTGGTCGGACCAGTGCGCGTCATATCCGGCGGACACCAGGATTAGCTGAGGTTTGAAACGCCGCGCCATGGGCACCACAACCTGCTCGTACGCCAGCATGTACTCGGCGTCACCGCAACCAGCCGGGAATGGTATGCTCACCTTGGTCCCCTTCGCCTCTCCCTCGCCGGTCTCGTCCACGGTGCCGGTGCCGGGGTAGAAGGGATGTTCATGGGTGGAGATGTAAAAGACGGCAGGGTCATTGTAGAATGCCGCCTGCGTACCGTTGCCGTGGTGCACATCGAAGTCGATTATCAAAACCCGCTCAAGCTGGTATTTCAGCATGGTGTATCTGGCGGCTATGGCTATGTTGTTGAAAAGACAGAAGCCCATGGCTCTTGACTGTGTGGCATGATGCCCCGGAGGTCGGACCAGGGCGAAGGCGCTGTTGACCTCTCCCTCCATGACGGACTCAGCGGCTTTTATGGCACCGCCGGCGGCATAGAGCGCGGCTTCATAGGAGTCCGGCGACATCACGGTATCGGAGTCGAGCCAGCCCCCACCCATGCGGGCGACCGCCTCCACCTGGGATATGTGCTGTTTGGTGTGGATGAGCGCCAGCTCATCAGTTTCAGCGCGCCGGGGCTTAATGAGGGTCAGGCGCTTGTTCAAGCCGCTCTCTTCAAGGCGGGTTAAAATCGCCTCCAGCCTCTTGGCATTCTCGACATGGTGCCCGGTGTCATGCCTGAGATAAATTGGGTCGTAGACGTAACCGACTTTCATGATAATTAGCCTGTTTTGATGATACCATGACAGCTATTAGTAAGCAATCAAAATCCCCCTTTAGAAGTCGTAGGGTGGGTGGAGTCACGATACCGGTAGAATATTCATATGAAAATTGTTCTCATTTTCATTTCATCTCCCGCAGAGGTCGAGGAATAATGGAATCGTGACGTAACCCACCATAACAGTATTTTTTGGTGGGTTGCACTTCGTCTCGATTTCAGCGGGACTCCGTTTCACTCACCCTACGGCTTACTTATCCGGGTTAGGATTTACCAGGCACCTCCTATGTGAGCTTATTTTACCTGGGTATGCGCATGCGGTATACTTAGAATGTGAACCTCGATGAGCTTATGGAAAAGGCGAAAACGTACCTGCCGCCGGAGAAACTGGCGCTGGTCGAGAACGCCTACAAATACGCCCAAAAGGCACACGAGGGACAAACGCGCCTCTCCGGCGAGCCGTATATAGAGCACCCGCTCCAGACCGCGATAACGCTTGCCGCGCTACAGCTAGATGCCAGCTCCCTCGCCGCCGCACTGCTTCACGATGTCCCGGAGAACTGCAACATACCCATCGCTGAGATTGAAAAGAAGTTCGGCGCCGAGGTAGCCAGGCTGGTTGACGGCAGTACCCGGCTGGGTAAGATTTCATGGTCGGTGGAGGATGTCGCCCGCAGGGAGTCGCAGGCTAAGAACCTGCGCAAGATGCTGGTAGCCATGGCTGAGGACATCCGCGTGGTGTTCATCAAGCTCGCGGATAGATTGCACAACATGCAGACGCTGGACGTGCATTCGCCGGAGAAACAGCGCAGTATAGCCCACGAGACACGGGAGATTTATGCTCCGCTGGCGCACCGCCTGGGCATATGGGAACTCAAGTGGCAACTGGAAGACCTCTCCTTCCGCTACATGGAGCCGGAGAGGTATCGCTTTGTCGCACGGCTGGTCGCCAGCCGGCGCACCGAGCGGGAGCAGTTCATCACCCAGGTCATCCAGATACTCAAAGAGGAATTTGAAAAGGCTGGTCTGCACGCCGAGGTATCCGGCAGACCGAAGCATATCTACAGCATATTCCAGAAGATGGAGAAATACGCCGCCATCGGCAAGCATTTCGATGACATTCACGACCTGCTCGCCCTGCGTGTCCTGGTATCTACGGTGGCTGATTGCTACAATGCGCTCGGTATCATTCATAACCTGTGGCACCCCCTTCCGGATGAGTTTGACGACCATATTGCCAATCCGAAGCCGAACGGTTATCAGTCACTTCACACCACGGTGCTGTGCCTCGGCACCACCGCGCTCGAGGTCCAGATACGTACCTATGAGATGCATCATATCGCCGAGTACGGTGTCGCCGCGCACTGGCGCTACAAAGAGGGCGAAAAGGGCGATATACGCTTCGAGGAGCGCATCTCCTGGCTGCGCCAGCTTATCGACTGGCACCGGGAGTTCAGCGGCGCTGAGGAGTTTCTGGAATCGGTAAAGACCGATATATTCAATGACCAGGTCTTTGTCTATACGCCGAAGGGAGAGATAAAAGACCTGCCCAAAGGCTCCACGCCCCTTGATTTCGCTTACCGCGTCCACACCGAGCTAGGGCACTTCTGCATCGGCACAAAGGTGAACGGCAAGCTGGTGCCACTCAACTACCAGCTCAAGAACGGAGATGTTGTCGAAATCCTTACTACCAGGGGTGGTAAGGGTCCCAGCCGGGACTGGCTAAGACCGAACCTTGGCTACGTGAACACCTCGGGTGCCAGGGAAAAGATAAGGCAGTTCTTCAAGAAGCAGGCGCGGGCGGAGAATATCGAACGCGGGAAGGAACTACTTGATATCGAGTTTAAGCGCATCGGCATCAAGACTATCGACCGTGACGCCGTGGCAAAGCAGTTCAAGTATGACAATCAGGACGATTTCCTGGCGGCTATTGGCTACGGCGGCGTCAGCGCTCATTCCATCGCTTTGAAGCTGGCGGTTCAGACGGAGACACCCAGGGCGGTCACCGAGACGGCGAAGCGTGAAATGTCGACCTCCTCAGTGAGCGTACTGGGCGTTGGCGATATGCTCACCCGCATGGCACAGTGCTGTCAGCCGGTCGCCGGTGACCCCATAATCGGGTACATCACCCGCAGTCAGGGCGTCGCTATTCACCGCAAGGACTGTACCAACATAGTTCACGAGAAGGAAAGGGAGAGACTGGTAGACGTGGACTGGATAGGCGCAGAGGCGGTATATCCTGTCAACATCCAGGTGGAAGCCTGGGACAGGGTGGGACTGGTGCGTGATATAACCTCGGTCGTGGCTGAACAGAAGGTCAACATCGCCTCGGTGACCTTCTCCAACAGGGATGACCACGACCACACGACAACGACATTGCTTACTATCGAGACCAGCGGTCTGCCTCAGTTGCTACACATAATGGGTAAAATAGAAGGGGTACGGGGTGTAATAAGCGTGTCAAGGGTTGGCAGTGAGGAGACAGCGCCAAATGTTGCGGCTCGCCCCGAGAGCAGGCTTGATAAAAATCCCCCAAAACGGTAGGATTAGTAAGTTAGAACATCTTAGGAGGAACAATTGCCAAACACCAGTGCAGCCAAACGTGAGTTGCGAGTCGCCGAAAAAAGGCACGCACGCAACAAATCACACAAGAGCATGACCAAGAGCAAGATAACCGGGGCAGAGAAGCTAATCTCCTCCGGGGACCTTGAGGCGGCAAAACAGGCGGTAAACGTTGCCGCCAGCTCTCTGGACAAGGCTATAGGGAAGGGCGTTCTCCACCGGAACAGCGCGGCACGCCGCAAGGCTAGATTGGTCAGGAAGCTGAACAAAGCCGCCGCCCAGCCCAAAGCTCAGGCGTCTGAAGCCGAGCCACCCAAAGCCTGATTAGCAACCATCTGAGAAACGAGCTTGCCGAGTAAGAGGGACAGAGATGTCCCTCTTTATTCATCCTTGACTGGCATTTGGTTAGTTTCCTTCGCGGGAATCCTTCACGCCCATTAACATGGGCACCACGAAGTACGAAAATATTTATATATGTCATTGCGAGCGAAGCGAAGCAATCCGT
>JAUYDO010000116.1 GCA_030691835.1 Dehalococcoidia bacterium
GTCGTCAGCGTTCCACTCTTCGCCGCGCCAAAGGTCACGGTTCCGGTCGAAATAATATCGCCTGCGCCAACTATCGTTGTGACGCCTGTCGCGTCGATCGCAATTGTTCCATCCGTGCTGTTGGTGGTTATGCTGTCATTGATGGCGATGGTCGAGTTGCTATCGATGCTTACATTTCCGTTCACCGTCACCGCGCCGTCGAAGTCAGAGCTTGGCTTTAACCTGCTAGCGGCAGTCAACTCGGGACGTCTGAAGATGTACAGAGGCGACGGCTCAGCCGAGTACCGTGAGCTCTGGCACGAGATGGAGCGGGCGAAGAGCCACTACCGCCCCAGCCAGACGATGAACTTCTATGTTGACCCCTCGGACGGTCACGACGACTTTCTGATGAGCCTTGCTTTACTGGTGGAGTCCGCCCGCCGCTACGAACCCAGGGAAGCGAGGGGGAGCTAAGCCTTTTCCCAACGCGTCATTGCGAGCCCGTAGGGCGTGGCAATCTCGGAAATTAGTTCATCGGTATGCTTATTTGGGAATTACGAACGTATATTATAGGTTCAGCATTCTTCGAAAAGTTTTTTGTAAAGATCTTCAACTAAAGCAAAAATACCTTCTACCTCTTTTGTACTAACTTTAGTGGTTAGCCCGTGATGTACCATCTTGTTACGGAAGTCGCGCAGTGCTTTTACAAAGTCTTTATTAATATTGAAATCACGCTTTTCGATATTTGGTATGACTTTTTTTAATATATTAAGAAGCTCTGTAAAATTCTTGTCTTTACTTTCTTCATGATGCAAAAGCGATAATTTATAACGTGCCATAATCTCTAATAATGCGAGCAAAATAAGAGCTTGGATCCAATCTGAATTAAGACCTAGCTTGGGAAACTTAGAAATTAACCTGTTTTCGAGGGAACTGTGACATTTTTGCTTCAGTGCGTCTAGTTCAACTTGTATAGATGCCTTTTCACCGAGTGCTGCCTCAAGTTGCTGCCGCAAATTCGACAGATATAATTTTAATTCTGAAGATTCATGTTTTATTTGCTCATATTTCTCTATTAAATCAGATAACTGCTCCGAAGATAAAAAATTAGTTATTTTTTTGGTTATGCGCCATTTAACAAAGCCATGTTCTACTTGCCTAGAAACTAGCCCCTTTCGCTCTAAAGATATAAAAGCGTCATCGAGACGTCTACCATAAGTGGCTTTTGACCATCCAGGCTCGGCGTCTCGCATGACCGCGATAGACTCTTCATAGTTCAAGTCTCTTAATAATATTGTTAAAGCTGCTTTTTCGAACGTGCTAAATTCAGGAAATCCATTTTGCATCGGCATCTCCAAGCAATGGAAACAAGCCTAATTTGTCCTTTTTAAAATTTAGTGATGTTATTATACCAAAAGTGGGCAAAAATTGTAGGGGCAGGCCCCCGTGCCTGCCCTGATAGCGGGCAACCACAGGGGGTTGCCCCTACAATTAAGGTAAGGGGATGTCGTAGGTGCTCGCCATCTCCAACAGTATCTTGCGGGCTTCTAGAGCCGCTTTGCCGCGGTGGCTGACCCGGTTCTTGATGTCCATGGGTAGCTCCGCCATGGTCTTGCCAAGCTCGGGGAAGTAGAAGACAGGGTCGTAGCCGAAGCCGTGCTCGCCCCGGGGTTCAAAGGCTATAACGCCGCGGCACTCCCCGGAGCAGAGCCGGACTTTGCCGTCCGGTGCCGCTATAGCGATGACGCAGCGGAACCGGGCGGTGCGTTTCTCCCGGGGAACGTCTTTGAGTTTAGAAAGCAGGTAGTTAATTCTCTGCTCGTCTGAAGCGCCTTCGCCGGCGTAGCGCGCGGACATTACGCCCGGCTCGCCGCCGAGGGCGTCAACCTCAAGCCCGGAATCATCGGCAAGCGTCAGCAATCCGCTGACAGTGGCGAAGGCTTTTGCCTTAAGGGTGGCGTTTGCCTCGAAGGTCTTGCCACTCTCTTTGACCTCGAGGCAGATGCGCTCCTCAGCCGGGGACACCAGCTCGAAGGGGATGCCCTCAAGGAGGCTCCGGTACTCGTTCAGTTTGCCCTTATTATTGGTTGCCACGAGGAGTTTGGGCATGTTAGTTGACCTCATCCCCTTGTTCCCCTTCTCCTTAAGGAAGCAGAAGGGGAAGGATAATTTAGAGAGGAGGCGAAGCCTCCTCTCGTCCGCCTCTGGCGGACTGCACCTCTATAAATAGGGGGGAATATATTAAGAGGGGCTACCGCGCCCCTCTTCAAACAACCAGAATGTGTTTACCCGTTAGTCCTCTGCAGGCTGGAACCTGCCTTCTATCTTCTTCATCACCTGCGGCATGGTGGTGTACTCCATCTGCTCCAGCGGCAGGCGGTGAGGCTCGAAGGGACCGTGTCGCCGCATCATGTCAGCCATCAAGTTGGCTTCCTCGCGAGCAAGGTCGAAGGAGCGGTCGGCGAACATGTCGCGGGGTCCGATCAGCTTGCCGTTTGAAAGCTGAAAGCCGAGGCAGATGACCCTGGGCGGTCCATCGAAGCGGGTGGGTGTTGAGTCCTGGACCGATACCGGCATCAGGGGACCCATGTGCGAGCCGCGCATCCAGCCTTCCACCAGGATGGGGGCGCAAAAGGGCTCAAGCACCTCACCGACCGCGGGGAACTGACCCTGTGAGCGGACAACGCATACCGGGTCGTCTTTGCCCACGTACCGTCCGGCGAGGAAGCAGAGTTTCTGGGTTGAAGATACAGCGGCTATTTCATTGGTATCCTTGTGATATATCGCCCTGACGGCGTAGTGAGAGGGGGCGCCAATCAGGACCAGCATGTCATAAATCTCTTCCGGTGTGTTGAACAGTATCTTCCTGTGCTCTTTGACATCGAGCACCTCGAATATGAAGCCGTTATGCATGTTCTCGGCGATGACCAGTCCGATGGTGTTGAACGGGTCGGCGAAAATCTTGTATAAGGGCATATTCCAGGATCCGGCGGACGTCTTATCAGCCATGAATATGAGCACGGGTTCAGAAACCCTCTCCTCGAACTCCATCTCGGCTAAGCCGGGGCCCAGCCCCTTGACATTGCCGGAGAAGGCATCCTTCAGCAGGTCCTGCCCGGCGCCGTGGAGCTTCAACTTCTTGGCTATCCTGGTGCCCTCGCAAAAGGTATCCCAGCCTAGCTGGTGGACTTCCTTGTTTTCGACTCCGCTCTGGTGGGTCATGATAAGCTCCAGGTCGTCTCCGCACTTGGTCACGCAGTAGTCAATCAGCAACCCGCTCTTCTTGGCTTTAGCCAGGCCTTCTCTAGCCGCCTCCAAGACATCGGGGTGGGATTCAGAGTGACCCACATAGCCACCGATGTCTGCCTTGATGACGCTTAGTGTAACTTTCACTAATCTCCTCCTGAACTAATAATCAATTCCCTTACGGGCTGGGACGCCTTTATCAAAAGGGTGCTTAATCTTGACCATTGCAGTTACCAGGTCTGCCGCTTCGATGAGCCGGGCATCCGCCTGTCGACCGGTCAAAATAACCTCTACATTCCGCGGCTTATCACTGAGGAGCCGGAGCACATCATCAAGCGGTACCAGCTTCCAGGCTACAGCCATATTCACTTCATCGAGCACTACGAGGTCATAGTTCCCGCTGAACATAGCATCACGCGCCGAAGCTAAAGCCTTCTTTGCCTGCTCTATGTCCTCCGGCTTGATGTGCGCCGGGTTGATGAATTCGCTCCTGCCGAAACTGACTTCGGTGACACCGGGCATTTTGCCGAGCAGGGCACGCTCGCCATAGGGATAATCGCCCTTCATAAAAAACACGATATACACCCTCAGCCCTTGACCGATAGCTCTGAGTACCGCGCCCAACGCCGCTGAAGTCTTGCCTTTACCGTCCCCAGTATATACCTGAACAAGACCCCGGCGCAAGGGTTGGGAAAGAGAAGAATTGTGAGAAGACTTTTCCGCCAATAACTCGACCCTACAAGTAATGCGTGGATAGTTTAACTAATCTGGTATGACCGTGTCAAGTTTAAATATAATGGACTTCCTCCCCTCCCCACGTTACAGTAACCCTCTGTTAAGCTACGCTGGCTTGACCGCCAGAAATTGTGATTCCTACAGATATAATGATATACTATTAGCTACGAAATGCCAAATCGGTGACGTATGGCACTAATATCCGGGACTGAAGAGCGCTATCAGTTTTATCAGAACGTTCGCTTATTTTATTTGTCATTGCGAGCCGAAGGTGAAGCAATCCTTCATGCCGATTTACATGGGCACCACTAATTCTATTTTGCAATCAAGATGGCAGACCAGTATGGA
>JAUYDO010000153.1 GCA_030691835.1 Dehalococcoidia bacterium
GCACCATCTTGGTGACGCATTTGGGGCAGCTCAGGTTATAACACGGAGTGCCCTGCTTGTGGGGCACTTTCTCCCCGCAGGAGGGACAGACACACTTTCCGACCGGCCCAGCGCCTGGGCGAGTGCCACCCATCCTGCCGCCCCTGCCAGCAGGTCCTCTAGGCGGACCCATTCCGTCTGCTTTAGGCATAACTCACCTCCAACACATTCTTGCTCATTTATCTCCCACCCATGCCACGGCGCACGCCCCTGCCCATACCCAGACCAAAATGCCCGGCGACATTAGGTTGAGAGCTCGCCTGTAACTTGCCTGATTTGTAGCTCTGAACGGCGTCCCTTACCTTACCGGACACTCCGGTTATTACCTTAATCCCGGCGGCGGAAAGTACCTGGTAAGCATTGGGACCGCAATTGCCGGTAAGCACTGCTTCCACTCCCTTGCCGGCAATCAACTGGGCAGTAGAGATTCCGGCACCTCCCGAAGCTGCAACGCCGGCGTTGTTTACGGCTTCGAAACTCATGGTGTCCGGGTCAACGAAGATAAGATACTGGCACCGTCCGAAACGGGGGTCAATATCGGCATCCAGGGTAGGACTACTGGCTGTAACTGCAATCCTCATCATACACTCCTTGTATCTGACTTTGCTGGCGATAAACAAGGCAATTACGACATTACGGAATATCTGTTATTTGCCGGCTTCCAGGTCACGAATTCTGGACTCGACCATGTCCAGCTCTTTCTTAATGCCTTCAGCCTGACCCTTTAAGAAGTTGATTTCCTGTTCCCGGGTCATACCTGGCGTCGCATTAGCCCGGCTACCAAAATAGTAGCCGCACCTGGGTAATCCGCCTCTACCTCGGCCCACATAGGGCCAGGGTGGTGAGCTTCCTCTGAACCCTAAGCCCGTTCCTCCTCTCTGCCCGCGTCCAGTAAAATTACTTCCAAACATTTATCCACCTCCTTGTATTATTAATGAGGCTCACGGCCTCAGCAGGGCTCTATCAGCCGCAATGTAATGGCAAACCTATGATGTTGGTCAACAGGTGAAGGTGCCCGCTATTGCAGGCAGGACATCTTCTGTTTTTATCTTCCGAAGTAGTCTTAGGAATTGGCAATTTGAAGACATGCCGACATTGCTGACATTCGTACTCCCACATGTTGCTTTCAAATATATTCCAACCGGAACTAAGCGGCGCCCACGCAGGAGCTTCCATGACATCAGAACTTCCACACGCGGGGCAATGCACCTCTTTGTCTATAGAAGAATTGCTGGACACTGCTAGGTCGAAAACATGACGGCATTGCTCGCATAAGAACCGATGTTCCATCAATCTAACCGTCCTTTCTCATAGTCAGCAGTCGAATACCCTTTATCTGTCGAAAGGTAGCTCCCTGACTAACACAGCGCAGTGCCATTTCATTGTCGATTACCTTTGTCCCTGATATGGCATCTATGCCGTAGTCAAAGAGGACAGGTGACATCGGAACTGTACCGCCCAATATGACTACGTAGGCTCCAGGATTGCACAGGTGAAGCAAGTGCTCAATAGTATGGTTGGTAAAAGCAGTGCCGGTGATACCCACCACATCAGCCTGCGGGATGAGGGTTTCCGCGTCAGCTTCAAGGAAGTCGCCTTCACGGGGATTCTTCTCAATCACCCACAGGTTTCTCACTGCGCCACGGAGCTTGGGAACAAATGGGAAATGGCCAACTATGGCTACACTTCTGCCTCTCCCTTTTTCGGCAATCAGGTCGCCGGCATTTAGTTCAACGCAACGTTGCTCATCTATGTCAATCAGTGAATTTATGGTTGCCATACCTATTGCCGCTTCGTGAAAGCTTGGCGAGTTAGCCATGCAAGCCAGTGTGCGGGCGTCATTATCCATTAGAAAGCCAGCCTCTTTCACCGGGGCTTTGCTATGGTGATGACCCTGGTGCTGGGGTGTTGATGCCAGGCCACAGTGACGAGTCAGCACTGCGGTCTGAAAGGGTCCCTGGCGTATGTCTATAACCGGTGCTTCGAAGTCCACCGTAGAGAGCAAGTCTTCAATAATCTTCATGCACAATCCTCATTTTTCGAGACGTACTGTATCACACACTCTTTCCACGATGCTTGCTTAGACTCCTCCTACCGTGGCCGAATCCTGCTGGCAGGACTGGTTGAACATCGGGTATGCTGCATGCTGGGCAAAGCTCGGGGAGCGCGCTAGTTGGTGTTTCCATTTCCCATTCATGACCGCTCCGGCACCTGAACCGACGATAAGCTATCTCGAAAGTTCCGCCCTCTATCCTTATCGCTTTGCCGTTAAGCAGAGCATCTGCTATTTTCTGCCGCGCCGCAGCCAGCACCCTTTGAAAGGTTGGTCGTGAGACGTTCATTTTCTCGGCACCTTGCTCCTGCTCCAGCCCTTCCAAATCCTTCAGACGTACCGCCTCAGCCTCTTCAACGGAAAGACGAACTTCTTCAAGAGACCTGAGCGGGACACCCGCCGGCTTGAAGTAGGTTACGCCTGGCACAAAGGCAACTCTTCGGCACTTTACTGGTCTGGACATTTTTCTCCCTCATTTTATGAGCATATGCTCATTATTAATTTAACATTAACGCATAATATTGTCAAATAATTAGTGTGAAGAGCTTCCCTCGAAACGCGGAATAGTTTTACTTAGCCCCGACTACCGTATCACGGCTGGTTCTCTAGACCGGGAGTGACTGACTCAAAATAATAAATGAAAACGGTATTATATAAGGACTCTGACCTCACCCCCTTTATCCCCCGCTCCTGCGGCAGGAGCGGGGGAAGAGTACAAAGAGAAGGGGCGGAAAGCCCCTTCTCTTTTGAACTTCAACCCCTTCCCTGCTCAGGGAAGGGGCAAGGGGATAGGTCGTATCTTTCGGATAAACGCATTTATTTTACAGAAATTGCATGGGGTGATTTTAATCGAGTTTTCATGATTTAGCTCATTATTCAAAGCTATTCCATCAAAAATATTGGGTAATAACCTTTTTTGTT
>JAUYDO010000220.1 GCA_030691835.1 Dehalococcoidia bacterium
AAACTGCGGGTGCGCAGCCTGTTCACCGGCAATGTGCAGGACCTGACCTACCATTCCAACGACAAACTTGAAGAAGCCAGCATCACCCTGCACGAGATGCAGTACCTCTACGCCGAGGGTGACCACTATGTGTTCATGGACAACTCCACCTTCGAGCAGATACCCATGAGCAAGGACGTGCTCGGCGACAGGCGTTATTACCTGAAAGAAGGTACGCCGGTCAATGTCGTGATGTTGGAAGATAAGCCCATCGACATAACCGTGCCCAAGGTTGTCGAAATGAAAGTCTTGCGAACGGAAGCCAGCCTGAAAGGCGCTACGGTGACGGCACAGCTCAAAGGTGCAGTCACCGATACGGGTTTGACCGTCGGCGTGCCTGCCTTTATCAAAGAAGGCGACATTATCAAGGTTGATACCCGCACCGGTAACTACCTCGAGCGCTCCGCCGGTAAGGGGTAACCATGCCCGGCGACGGCGGGCGCCGTCTCGCTCGAATCAAAAACAATCTTGAGCGCCGGATGCTCATCTGCGAGGCAATCCGCGCGTATTTTCGTAAAGAACGTTTCCTGGAAGTAGAGACGCCACTGCGCGTGCCCGTCGTAGCGCCGGAGCAGTACATCGTCCCCTTCGCCTCCGAGAGCTGGTTCCTCTCAACCTCCCCTGAACTTCAGATGAAACGTCTGCTCGCCGCGGGCTACGAGAAGCTGTTCCAGATGTGCCACTGCTTCCGCAAGGAGGAGCGCGGCAGACTGCATAACCCGGAGTTCACCATGCTGGAGTGGTACCGCGCCGGTGCCGACTACACACAGATTATCAGCGATACCGAGCAACTCTTGCTATTTGTCGCTGAGGCGCTGGGTCTCGGCACCACAATTCACTACCAGGGGAAAGATATTGACCTCACACCGCCGTGGCAAAGAATTACCGTGCGAGATGCTTTTCTACGGGCGTCTGGTTGGGACCCCATCGCCGCTCACGACCCGGAGCGCTTTGACATTGATATGGTTGACAAAGTGATGCCGGCTCTTGCGCCGGACCGCCCCACGGTTATCATGGACTATCCCGCGGCTTGCGCTTCTCTATCCCGTCTTAAGCCGGGAAACCCCCTGGTTGCCGAGCGTGCGGAGGTGTTCATCGGCGGGCTGGAGATTGCCAATGCCTACAGTGAGCTCAACGATGCCGCGGAGCAGGAGCGCCGGTTCAGCGCGGAGATAGAAAAGATACGGAAGGAAGGAAAGACCGCTCTCATGCCGGAGCGCTTTCTCGAGGCAATCCGGCACCTGCCGCTGTGCGGCGGCATCGCCCTGGGAGTCGACCGGCTGGTTATGCTCTTCTGCGATACGGCGTCCATTGATGATGTCATCGCGTTTCCCTCGGATATGCTCTGATGGTCCGTTAGAGGCTATGATAGATATCTTCGTATAAGCATTTGTGACACTGTACTATAATTTGTATAATATTTAAATCAACATAAAAACAGGAGATTAACCATGTTAAAAGCCGCAATTGTTGGCGCTACCGGAATTGTTGGTCAGCAGTTCATTGTCGCCCTGAATAATCATCCCTGGATAAAGGTGACCGCCATCGCCGCTTCGGAGCGGTCGGCGGGTCGCAGTTACCAGGAGTCGCTCACCGACCCCAGGTCCGGCGCTCTTCGCTGGTACTGCGATGAGCCACCAGTGGCTGAGGTGATGGGTCTTCAGGTACAGAACGCCAGCGAGCTTGACCCGACTACAGTAGACATCGTGTTTTCCGCTGTGGAGTCCGACCAGGCGCAGATTCTTGAGCCGAAGTTCGCCGCCACCACGCCCGTCATCAGCACCGCGTCGGCATTCCGCTACGAAAAGGACGTGCCCATACTGATTCCGGGCATCAACTCGGCGCAGGCTGACCTGCTTAAGGTGCAGAGAAAGGCACGGGGATGGAAGGGATTTATCACGCCGATACCTAACTGCACCACTACCGGCATGGCGATTACCCTGAAGCCCATTTACGATGCTTTCGGTATACGCTCCGTCATAATGACCTCGCTACAGGCGATGTCCGGAGCGGGGCGGAGTCCCGGTGTCCTGGGACTGGACATCATTGATAACATAATCCCGTACATCGTGAACGAGGAGGAGAAGGTACAGCGCGAGACTCAGAAAATTCTGGGCGCTTTCAACGGAAACGCCATTCAGCCCGCCGCCTTCGGGGTTAGCTGTACCTGCACCCGCGTAAACGTGAGGGAAGGGCACACGGAGTCTGTCTTTGTGTCAGCGGAGAAACCGTGCGAGCCGGCGGACGTGGCGAAGGTGATGCGCGAGTTCGCTGGAGATAGCACTGCGGGACTTCCCTCAGCGCCGAAGCGGATGATTGTGGTGCACCCCGACCCCTTCCGCCCCCAGCCCAGGCTCGACCGCGATACGGACAAAGGCATGGCTACCGTGGTGGGGCGCATCAGGAAGGATGCAGTGCTCCAGAACGGCATCAAATACCTGTTGGTCTCTCACAACACCAAGATGGGTGCCGCCAGAGGCGCGGTGCTGGTAGCCGAACTGCTTATCAAAGAAGGCTATATCAGCTAGTGTAGTGTCACAGTAACACCTTAACA
>JAUYDO010000251.1 GCA_030691835.1 Dehalococcoidia bacterium
AGTGTCTCGTATATATCTTGACGTATGAAAGGGTGTTGCTGTCATTCCAGCGCAGGCTGGAATCCAGAGGGCAACATGGATTCCGGATCAAGTCCGGAATGACAGCGACTGTAAAGGCATTTGTAAGACAATACACTAGAAGGACAAAATGAAGCAAGGAGACCTTTAATAAAGCTGGGGAGGGGCGCTGGCGCACCCCTCCCCAATTATGTAACCTACTTCCCTATATAGTCCGCCAGGTTAACGTCTTTCAGGTTGGCGTACCGCGCCGGACCGAGGTCGCGCAGGACTTCCAGCCTGCCCTTCTTATCGCCATCGAGCGGCAGGGTGGCGTCGATGCCTATCTTGCCGGTCAGGTTAGGCGGCGTGGTTATCAGAGGGTCCAGGTTTATCGCCGGTAGCTCCGCTGTAATTATGTAGTCCTGGGCGCTGGCGCGGTAGGACACCGCCCAGTCAAGAGCCACGTGGTCGAAGACGTCAATATCCTCATCCACAATGATTGCCCGCTTTATCCCTGCCCTGGTCAGGAGGGCATAGATGAGCTGTCGCGCCTGACCGGGATAGCGCTTCTTAATGGAGACCGCGACGCCCCAGCCGACCGCGCCCATCAAGGGGTTCAAGGCTACAATGTTCTCCGCCGGCAGTACCGTCCGCGCGGCGACAAACACATCGGCTTGCATGGTGAAGCAGTTGAGCACCTGGTGCTCCGACGGCGGCTCCGCGGTGCCCAGCCCATGATAGATATAGTCTTTCCGGTGGGTTATGGCAGTGACATTGATGACGGGATGACGTGCCGGACTGCCGAAATAGCCGCTCACCTCGCCAAAGGGTCCCTGGCTGGCGTACCTGGTCTTGCCCACATAGCCGTCTTCGTCGCCGGGTCTTATCTCCCCCTCGATGACAATCTCTGCCGACGCCGGCACCTCAAGGTCACAGGTCTCGCACTTCACCACCTTAACAGGCTTTCCAGTGACCCCGCCGATGAAGTTGAGCTCATCAACGCCGTAGGGAATACCGCAGGCGCTCAGGGCGAAGAACGCCGGGTCTGTGCCGATGGCTATGGCTATGGGACACGCCCTGGCGTGCTTGAGATACTTGCTCATTATAACGCCGAGCTGGTGCGGCGGATTGGTCTGTATGCTGAGCCAGTCCTTGCCCTGCACCGCCATCAGATTTATGGAGTTGTTGCCCACGCCGGTATCCGGGTCTTTGCTCCGGCACACGCCGTTCGTGATGAAGTGGTGGCTGTCCTTGGGATGGTGCCAGAGGACGGGGAACTCATTGAGGTCAATCTTCTTGCCCTTCTTCACGACCTCCTTACACGGTCCGTCTTTGACCAGCTTATAGCGTACCGGCTTCTCAATGCCCTTCTGCATCACCTTGAAGCCCTCGTACTTCGTCGTCTCAATAGCCAGGAAGCTCCGGTCTACAGTACCAAAGAGCCCCGTGACCACAGGCGCTTCAAACCCCTTCACGTTCTTGAACAGGATGGCGGGACCGTTTGTCTTGGAGGACTTGTCGGTGACCTTGGCGATTTCAATCTTGCGGTCAACCTCCTTGTCACAGGTGCACAGTTCACCCCTGTTGTGCAGGAACTCCATGTACTCCCTCAGGTCTTTGTAAGGCATGCAATACCTCCTGTAGATTATTTTTCAAAATGAAAGACTACGTCTCTGGGCAATGCGGCTCCCACCTCCACCTCAACCGCCTTGAGAACGGCTGACGGAAGGGGACAGGCGGTGTGCTTTATGTGCCGGAAGGCGCACTTGTAAACCGGTGACTCCGATGGCTTTCCGAGGGCTTCCCGCCAGTCCAGTTCAGCAAGCTCGGCACCAAGGGCTTTTATCATATCGCATTCGGTGGCTATAGATATTTTTACCTTCAGGCGGTCCTGCCTTGCCACCTCTACCGTGGCTTTGAAGCCGCAGATACCGGGGTCAACAATTATTCTGGTCATTTTCACAAATCCCTTCAACGGACCCAGACGCTTCACCCCTATGGCTCAAAAATCCTGAATCCTGAGCACCAATCCGCCTAAGGCGGATTAGCTCTTTCTGATAGCTGCTAGCTGAAAGCTGATAGCTAAGAACTGTTCCGTCTTGTCCGGGTTAGGATGTAGAAATTAGGATTTGGGATTTCACATATCCCCTCGTACCTCGCTTTAGGCAAATTCTAGACATACCATCCGCAATCGTTTATCGCTTTGCGCATCATGTATATATTAATGGGCGGCGCCATGGCGGGAACTTCACAACCGGGCATGAGCACAAAGCCGTTGGGGGCGCGTTTCCCTTTCTCGATAGCCTGGCGGCAAAGCTCATAGACCTGCTGGGGTGTGCCTGCCTGAAGAGCCGAGGTATTGATGTTTCCGGCGATAATGCACCGGCCGCCCAGGTACTTTATGGCGGTATCGATGTCCACCTCGTGCCCGAAGCTGGTGAGACTGCGCTCCCCCAGCGGCACCTTTTCCCAGTAGGGCAGGTTCAGGTTCTGCTCGCCGCAGATGTGTATATTGCCCCAGCGCTTAACGCCCATTGCAAGCACCCTTTCGTGTAGCTCAATAATGTAGGGCAGGGCGAACTCCTGGTACTGCTTCGGCGAGATGACCTGGTTGGCTTCCGTCGGCAGTCCATCCCGGGGACGAATCCTGTCCGCGCCGAAGGTGTCAACGAAGTAGCGCATGACCTGTACCAGGTGCTCGGTAGCCAGGCGCAGTACATGGTGGACCAGCTGAGGTTTCTTTATTATCCAGCGGCACATCCGCTCCACGCCACAGATGTTCCCGGCGCGGGTAAAGGGAGTACCGCAGCTGAAGTTGATAGGCAGACCCCTCTGCTCCATTATCTTGCAGAACTTCATTATCCGGGGCAGCATGCCCGCTGTCCTCACATCAGGCAGTTTGAGATTCAGGGCGTCTTCTTCGCTGTTGACCGGGTGTCTGATAATCTTGGGAGCCTGCTCCCACTCGCCGGTGGGGAACCTTACCTCGCCGCCGAACTCCCACGCCCCGTAGGAGGCGTAGCCGAGAGTCGGCTCACAATATGTGCCGTACTGCTCCATGGTCCATATCTGCGCGTCGGCGCTCTTCTCCGGGTCGCTGTACATATCGGCGAACGAGTAGCCGACATTCCTGCCGCAGAAACCCAGCCCGCCGAAGAACATAAACGGAACCCGGTCAATCGGTTTCCCTTCAATCAAAGCGGTCATGCGCTCCTCGGCGGTCATCTCATCCGGTCTGAATCCTTCCACTCTTCTCATAGCTCGTGTCCTTGCCTTTCTGACGATATGGCTGCCTGCATTTTAACCTGTGCCACGTATAAGGTCAAATTAAGTATGTTGGCAACCTATCCCCCTAACCCCCTTTAACCCCCTTCCCTTGCTAAGGGAAGGGGGAAATGTTTTCTTAAGAGGGGCTGACGCCCCTCTTCAACACCCCTAGTTAGTGCATGTTTCGTGCAAGACGAAGATGGAGGTGCTACCGTGCGGGTAAGCAAGAGACGACTTAGACGTTGAAAAGCCCACCCCTCGCTTAAACAACTGCAGCTACGTCGTTAATTACTCTTTCTCGCTTCTGCTTGACAGGATAACTCCATAAGCCTTAATATTTATTCTATACACCATGTGACCAGCATAAGAGATAATCGTCAAGTGAGGAGGAAATGTGTAGTATGGCAAGTGTTAGCAATGGGTTTTCAATTTTCAAAAATTTATGGAGGCTTCAATTGAAAAACAAAATACTTTTGCTTTGCATGGCGCTCGCCTTAATAGCCAGCTTGGTGCTTTTGGGCTGTTCAGCGCCAGCTCCCGCCCCCAAACCTTCACCATCTCCAACACCAACGCCGACGGCGACGCCTTCACCAGCGCCAGCACCTGTGGAAAAAATCAATCTGAGATTCAGCGCTCAGTGGCCCGAACCGAGCCCCATCTTTAAGGTGATATTCAAGCCCATCCTAGAGGAGATTGAACAGAAGAGCAAAGGTAGGATAACCTTCACCGTATTTGGTGCTAGCCTCTTGGGTGGCGCCGCAGACCAGTATGACCTAGTCCGAACTGGAAAGGCGGATATGGGCACCACCTCAACTGGCTATACCCCAGGTCGTTTCCCTCTCAGCGATGTACTTACCTTCCCTGGTGCGTACGAAACCAGTGAAGCCGGTCAGCAGGTATCGCAGGCAGTCGCCGACCGCATGCTCAACAAGGAGTTTCCTGATACTAAACTGCTGTCATTATGGCAAACGCAAACCTTCTACCTGTATACCGCAAATAAGCAGATAAGAAAGCTTGAGGACATGAAAGGAGTTAAGATTAGAAGCGCCGGTGGCATCGTTACTCCGGCACTTGAAGCCGTGGGAGCTACACCGGTACACATGCCACTTCCAGACTCGTACCTGGCTTTGCAGACTGGCGTTGTTGAGGGCGCTATCTTTGGTCCCTCAGCCGGACCAACCTACAAGCTGCACGAGGTGCTCAAGCACGCTTTGAAATTCAAATGGGGCTATCAGGTTAACCTGCTAAACGTGAACCCTGATACCTGGGCAAAAATTCCCGACGACCTCAAACCTATCATGGTAGAAGCCTCCAGAAAGGCAGGCTTCAATGAAGCTACACTGCCCGCCACTGATGACCCAATAATGACGAAGTCGCTCCTTGACCGTGGTGGCTCATCCTACACTTTACCGCCAGATGAGGAGGCTCGCTGGATTAACGCCATAAAGCCCGTGATAAACAAATGGGTATCCGACCAGGAAGCCAAAGGACAACCCGTACAGGAGCTGAT
>JAUYDO010000291.1 GCA_030691835.1 Dehalococcoidia bacterium
CACCATGCAGTCTCTTTATAGTGAGGTCCAGGTATTCCTTACACTGTTCTATCCCAATATATTTTCTGCCTAATTTTACAGCGGCTACGCCGGTACTGCCGCTTCCGTTAAAAGGATCTAGGACGATATCTCCCTGATAACTGGAAGCCAGTAATATTCGCTCCAGTAGTTTCAGTGGCTTCTGAGTCGGATGTTTCCCGTTCTTCTTTTCTTGGTTCGGTGGCGTACTTACAGACCAAATATCTTGGGGTTCAGCAGAAGCTTCCAAACCCGTCCATAAGGAACGCATTTGTTTGCCACCTGATATCTGTTTCATAAGTCCGTAATTGAACTTATGTCTGGTCTTTTCAGATTTCGCAGCCCAAATCACAGTCTCGTGACTATGAGTAAAGTATCGGCATGAGAGGTTAGGTGCCGCATTAGGTTTGAACCAGCAAATATCGTTAAGAAGTCTGTACCCAAGTTTTTGCAGAGCAAAACCCACAGAGAAGATGTTGTGCATTGTGCCTGAAACCCAAATAGTCCCGTCCTCTTTAAGTACACAGCGACATGCGCTAAGCCATTCCATCGCAAACTCATGATTAGCCTCCACGCCCTTAGACTTATCCCAGTCACCCTTGTTTACTGAAACCATCTTTCCAGCGTGACACGTTATTCCGCCATTTGACAGGAAGTAAGGCGGATCAGCGAAGATCATATCAACGGACTCTGGGGGTAGTTTTGGCAGTACTTCCAGACAATCGCCATGAAAGAGCTTTATAAAATGCTCTTTATTTTCGTAATAAGGCTGTATTTCTATTTCGTAATTCGTTCTAACATTCACCATAGTTTCATTATTACACGTTTCCGTGTAAATGTCAATAGGTTTTCTACGCCGCTTTCATGTATTTCTTAGTCGTATCTCTCAAAGAGAAATATTTTCTGGTATCATTCTTTAGCTCAAGGGCGAGGATTTCATCAAAACTGGTTTTCACCAGGTATTCGTGTAACCCAGGCAAATTCATTAATGCGTCTTTAACCGTATCGCCCTGTCCAAAGCCTGTTACCTGCATGTTCTCAATATCAGGTTCCGGACTATCACTATGCGGTTGATAAATGGAGCCCTCAGTCGTAATAAAAATATATCTTCTCACTGCGCCTCCTTACCATTTCTCACGCTTCTCTTGTAGGGCAACAACATCAACATGTTTACATTTTTCTAGCACTTGGTATAGCCACAGCTCGGGCAGATGAAACAGCCCTCCTGGAAGACCAGCAGGTTGCCGCAGTCCGGGCACTGTCCCGCCATGTTCTTCGCCAGCCCGTAGTCCTGCATCCTGGGTTTGCTGTCGCCGTTGGTGATGAATTTCTCCAGCACGCTTCCGATGGCGTCGGCGCAGGAGAGCACGGACTTGCCCTCTTCCCAGGCGATGGAAGGACAGCGGATGCCGCGGAGCTGTTTGACCACGGACTCCACGTTTATCCCGGACCTCAGCGCCAGGGAGATTAGTCGGCTGGTGGCTTCAAGCTGTGCCGAGGCACAGCCGCCCGCCTTGCCCAGGGTCGAGAAGACCTCGCATATACCCTGGTCATCGGAGTTCACGGTCACGTAGAGACTGCCGCACCCGGTGGTCACTTTCTCGGTTACGCCCCTGGTCTGCTTGGCTCTCTTGCGCGGCTTGAGTCCAACTCCGGCAGAGACAGCTACGGCTTCAGCCTTCTTCTGCTCCTTGCCGGTGGTCAACACCTGACCCTCGCGACTTCCGTCACGGTAGATGGTGATTCCCTTCAACCCCTCGTCATAAGACATAAGGTAGACCTTGGCGACGTCATCCCTTGTTGCCTCGCTGGGGAAGTTGACCGTCTTTGACACGGCGTTATTGGTTTGCTTCTGGAAGGCGCTCTGCATCTTGACGTGCCACTCCGGCGTTATCTCGTGGGCGGTGACGAACACCGACTTTACGTTATCCGGTACGCCCTCTATATCGCTCAAGTGCGCGCCCTCAGCCAGCTTCTTCATAAGCTCATCGGAGTAGAAGCCTCCGTTGCGCGCCGCCTCCTCGAAATAGGGATTGACCTCTATCAGCCGGGCACCGTCCAGGATATTCTTGGTGAAGCTCAGGGCAAACATCGGCTCTATGCCGCTGGAGCACCCGGCGATGATGCTGAGCGTGCCCGTGGGCGCGATGGTGGTGCGCGCCGCATTCCTCACCCTGAGTCCGTCCGGCTTGTCATAGATACTGCCCTCAAAGGCAGGGAAGACGCCGCGCTCCTTAGCCAGCTCCACCGAAGCCTTGAGCGCCTCTTCGCTGATGAACTTCATTATGTCCGAGGCGGTCTGAAGCGCCTCATCACTGTTATAGGCGATACCGAGCTGGAAGAGCATATCGGCGAAGCCCATCACCCCCAGACCTATCTTCCGGCTCTTCTTCGTCATGGCTTCAATCTCCGGCAGAGGGAACTTGTTTACGTCTATGACATTGTCCAGGAACCTGACGGCGGTCTTCACCACCCTCCCCAGCCTTATATAATCAATAGCCGCTGTACCCCCGGTGCGCTTGAGCATCTTTGCCAGGTTGATAGAACCGAGGTTGCAAGACTCGTAGGGAAGCAGGGGCTGTTCGCCGCAGGGATTGGTGCTCTCGATTTTACCCAGCTTCGGAGTCGGGTTGTCTTTGTTTATCTGGTCAATGAATACAACTCCAGGGTCGCCGGTCTTCCACGCCATATCCACAATCTTGTCGAAGACCTCTTTTGCCTTGAGCTTCCCGGCAGGCTCCCCGGTGCGGGGATTAACCAGGTCATACTCGGTGCCCTTCTTGACCGACTCCATGAACACATTAGTCACCGCTACCGAAAGATTGAAATTGGTCAGCGCAGTGGGGTCTTCCTTGGCGACGATGAACCTCATTATATCCGGGTGGTCGACACTGAGGATACCCATGTTGGCGCCGCGGCGCATCCCGCCCTGCTTGATTACATCAGTGGCAGTGTCAAACGCCCTGATGAAGGACACCGGACCGCTGGCGATACCGCCGGTGGTGCCCACCCTGTCCTTCTCCGGTCTTAGTCTGGAGAAGGAAAAACCGGTGCCGCCGCCGCTCTTGTGGATGAGAGCAGTGTACTTAACGGCGTTGAAAATGGACTCCATGGAGTCCTCGACGGGCAGGACGAAGCACGCTGATAGCTGTCCCAACTCCCTGCCGGCGTTCATCAGAGTGGGCGAGTTGGGCAGGAACTCGAGGCCTGTCATCACCGCAAAGAACTCGTCTTCACGCGCCTTTACGTCCGCCTTAGGCTCATAGATAAGCTCGGCGGAGGCGATAGCACTCGCCACGCGGCGGAACATCTCCACCGGCGTCTCGATGACCTTACCGTTCTTATCCTTTTTTAGATACCTCTTCTCGAGGACATGAATAGCGTTTTCAGTTAAGTCCAGACCACCGGGTGATGGCTGAACCCTGGGCTTGACCATTGTAGTTTGCACATCAGTCTCCTTTAGTTTAGAGTGCCCATTACCGGATAGAATCTCTTTGACCATGTTCTGGATTTCGGAACTGCTGGGTAAGCGCTTAGGCTTGGTATGCGGCTTTGCCACCAGTTGCTCCATCCCGGGAAGTGACTTCTGCTCCATGCGCTCGATTACCTGGTCGGTGAGCTTCTCAATAAGCTCCCTGTCCGCTATACCCATGGACTCGGCGGCGGCGAAGATAGCCCGTGCCACCTGGTTGCGGTTCACCGGATTCTTATCTCCTGACGGATTGAGCGTGCTCATTTCCTCCCCCTCCGCTGTCTCCCCACCAACTCCCCGGGTTTCTCTTCAGGGAGCAGGGGTAGCTGGCTCGCTGGCGTGTGAGACTTCTGGCTGACCACCAGGCTGTCGACCGCATCTTTCAGTGCCGTGATGTCCGCAAACTCCCGGTAGACGCTGGCGAAGCGGATGTAGGCGATGTAGTCCAGGTTCTTGAGCTTTGCCATCACCATGTCGCCGATGACGGTGCTCGGCACCTCGGACTTGCCGGAGCGGTAAAGCTCCGCCTCGATATCGTCAATCAGCTTTTC
>JAUYDO010000009.1 GCA_030691835.1 Dehalococcoidia bacterium
AAGGCATCTTAGCGCCCGGCCCGGGTCAGGGTAGCGCCCTGTATCAGAACCGGTGGGGGATTTTCATACCCAATTCTTACTATAGATTGTTTCCCGGCTCCGCCGGCAACACTTATGGTAATCTGCTCCGGGCGGTCAAACTCAGGAATCATGGGGGTTTTATCCGCCACCATCTTTTTAATCCGTTCCGGCTGGTGCTCATAGACAATGTACCACACACCGCCCCTGACCAGGTTCTCCAGCGGGGTCATGGCGTTCTCGAAGATGAACCGCTTGACATCCTCCTTTGAATAGCCGTCCCGGGCTATCGTGGCGGCGTGCTCCGGACCAAAAAGTATGACCATGCCGCCGGGGTCGGCACCGCCGGCGCGCCCAAGCTGACCCCCGATTAGATAGCAGGTCGACATTAAGACACCTTTGCCGTCCGTAGAATCGTGGTCATTCTGTAGAAGAGGGAATGTTGTTCCGAATACACTGACGACACTGTCCCCCAGTTTGTACCCGCAATCAACCCTCAGGGGATTCCATCCCTTAGGCAGGGCATCCTCATTCTCACCCAAACATGACGAGTAGTTCGGCGCGCCCAACGTAGTCATGGTGCCAACCCTGCCGGGAGGAGAAGTCGCTCCCCCGAGCAGACGTGTAATCAGGTTGAAGGCGCGCCCGATAGCGGCATTGGATTTGGGTCCGGGGAACAGGGCACTTTGACCGTATTGAATCCCCAGCTCCTTGACAATAGGCCCCTGCACAAATACAGTGAGGAAAACGGGCCGGGTGGTGCTGAGCCAGCGCCGTAACTGGGCTTCGGGGTGCACTGCGGCTTTAATTGCGGCTATTATCACGGGAAGGTGCTCCGACTTTGCTCCAGCCATGACCGCGTTGATGGCGATGATTTGTACTGTGGCGGCGCCCATTCTCGGCGGAATAAGTCCGATTAGCTGGTCGGGCTTCATGCTGGTGCCTGAGAGCATCTTTTCGACACGCTCTTCCGTTGGTGGTATTACGGGCAGACCGTCAGACCAGGCATTTTTGTAGAAAAGGTCGTTTATTTCTTCAATCGTATCCGTTACGCTGACTGTCGGCGCCGGGAAAGCCGGCCGTGTCTCCGAGGCTACCGCCCTCGGCATCCATCTGGTTGCCTTCTCGATTATATCTTCTATAACGGCATCAGCCTTCGCCGCAGCCGCATCCGGGGCAATGCCCCCCATCGGGTGTTCAACTATAGCTATAGGCAGATTGTCCACCCCGAACCCTTCAGCACATGTCTTAGCCAGCTCTACAAAGTCTGAGGTAATGGTCGATACCGTGGGTACGCCTCTTTTTTCCAGTTCAATCGTGCCATGGACAAGCCAGGACGTACACGCGCCTCAGTCACCCTGCGACGCTATCACTACATCCGAGCTTTTAGCCATCCGGTCCAGGGCGGCGTCACTTTTCTTGTCCGGGTGTGCCGTTTCCTTCGGGTCTACCTCCCAGAACTTGATAATTTTAATGTCCTTATACCTTTTTTCCAGCAGTTCGGCGACCCTGTTCAGATAGAAGTCACCGTTCGGTTTGCCGTTCCAGTACAGCCCGATTCTCTTTCCATCGAAGGCGTTAATACGGGGTGCGAAGCGTGGAATTTTCTCCGTTACCGGCACGCTCGTTGGATTGTAAACCAGTGTCCTCTGCTTTTTGATACCGAATATCTGCTCCCTTTTCGTCAGTCCTTCCGTCATGACTTGCCTCCTTGTAATATGCTTTTAGGGTTTGATAGCACTTTTATAGAAACAGGCGGTAACGGGATAACCTGATACTTACGGGCACTATAGCATTTCAGGAGAGAAAGGTCAATATGCGGTGACTTTGCCAGTTATCCGGCGCGCAGTTTTTTACAGACCGATATAGCCGCTACGGCACCGTCTCCGCATGCCGATACTATCTGCATGGCTGAGTTATGGCGGACATCGCCGGCGGCAAAGATTCCCGGCACCTCGGTCTCCATCCAGTCGTTTACCAGGATAAAACCGTTCTTATCGTGCGGCACCACCCCTTTTAGATAGTCCGTACTGGGCATGCGCCCGACATGCACCAGAATGCCGTCTATGTCCAGGGTGCCTCTTTGCTGGGTTTCCGTGTCCAGGAGCTGGAGCGATTTGACCCTCTCGTCACCGAGGATAGCTTCTATCTTCACGCCACAGAGCACCTCGATTTTGGGATTGGCATGGGCCCGGTCTTGAAGCACGCTGGTCGCCGTTAGCGCCGGCATAATCTCGATTATGACCACCTCGGAAACTATCCGGCAGAGATTCAGCGCTTCGGTAATCGCAGAGTCGCCGCCCCCGGCGACAGCCACAACCTTGTTGGCGAAATGGGCGCCGTCGCAGGTGGCGCAATAAAAAACGCCTTTGTTGGCAAACTCTTCCTCGCCGGGCACGTTCAGCTTCTTGGGATGAGCGCCGCTGGCAATAATCAGGGCACTGCACCGGTAATCACCGGCGCTTGTCCTGACAGCAATTTGCTCCGGTGCAACGGCGACGCCGGTGGCTTCCGCCATTGCGAGTTTAGCGCCGTATTCCCGTGCCTGCTTCAACATGCTGGAACCAAGTTCGGTCCCGGTTACATTGGCTAAGCCGGGGTAGTTCTCCACCCGTTCCACATTCATAACCTGTCCGCCCGGGGTCTTTTGCTCCAGAAGCAGGGTGCTCAGCCTGGCTCGACTGGTGTACAAGCCGGCGGAGAGCCCGGCAGGTCCGGCGCCTATAATAATTACGTCATAGGTATTTCCCACTATTGTCCTCTTTCAGCCAGCTCTTATATCTCCAAGCCCCGGACTACCTTCAAGTCTGTAAAAGGATAATGCTCCACGTTATTGGTTAATAGAGGAGCGCCAACTTGCAACGCAGTCGCCGCGATAATGGCATCGCCTATGCTTACGGTCATTCCCTTTGAGCGCAGCTCCCCGAGCATCCTGCCTGCTCGCCGGGCAATAGGCACATCGACGGTGATTGAAATTAGACCGTCAAGAAAGACGTTAGTTGCTTTCTCTTCACCGCTTTTCATCCCCTGGTATATCTCAAGATGGGTGAGGGTGCTTATTGCCAGAAGCCCTTCCCCAGCCCACTTCTCAAGCAGTTTACGGGCATAGTCGCGCCGCCTCAGAAAATCAATAGCAATGTCAGTATCCAGAAGGCAAGAAATGCCTTTTACTCGGCTACTCTGCAACGATGCCTCC
>JAUYDO010000158.1 GCA_030691835.1 Dehalococcoidia bacterium
GGAATTCTGATTCTTAAGCCACCGTGTTGACGGTAAAGCTGGAGCAAAGTATAATCACCTCAATGGTTTAGAATGAAATACTCTATATAAAGATGGAGGGAGAATTTTGATATGGACACCAGGGAATTTATCCAGGCTTCACTCGACCGCGTAAAGCTGGCAACGGCAAGGGTAGTAGACGGTTTAAGCCACAGTGAGTTGGCGTGGCGACCAGGTCCGGAATGCGGTTCAATAGGACTCATCCTTTTCCACATGGTGCGTTCCGAGGATACGTTTATCCAGACCAGGATTCAGGGAAAACCCCTGGTGTGGGAAGCAGAAAAGTGGTACGAGAAGCTCAATCTGCCAGCGGCTGAGACTGGTTCCGGTTATACTGCCGAGCAGATTGCCGCCTTCCGGGTCCCGGAGTTGAAGGACCTGACCGGATATGCGGAAGCCGTGAGGGCGCGTTCCCTCGAGTACTTAAAAGGTATAACCGATGCGGAGTACACCAGGGTAATAACCTTAGCTCGCCTTGGCGACATACCAGTCGGCAAGCTTCTGGCTCTCGTTGTAGTCCATCTGGCACAGCACGTCGGTGAGATATCATATCTGCGCGGTATGCAGAGGGGCTTGAACAAGTAGACAGCTTCTCCGCTTCCCGGAGCCGGGGTATAGAGTTGGACAGAGAAGTCTTTGACGGGATAGCGCCAGGCTGGTACAACCGCCGCCACTGGACCATCTTCCGCACCGAGCTTGAGTCGCTGGCACGGCGCTGGGTCAAAGGCACGTTGTTGAACATAGGATGTGCCCACGGGCCCGACTTCCTGCCCTTCAAAGAAGGCTTCGAGCTATACGGCGTGGACTTCTCCCCGGAGATGATAAGGCTCGCCCGCAGGTACGCTCATAAATTCAGCCTCGATGTGAATTTGCAGGTGGCGGACGCCCGACATCTCCCCTACGCGGACGAGACCTTCGACTGGGCGATTTCCATAGCCACGCTCCACCACTTGAGAGGCAGGGACGAGCAATTGGCGGCGCTGGGCGAAATGAAGCGGGTGCTCAAGCCCGGCGGCGAAGCCTTCATCACGGTGTGGAATAAATTCCAGCCTCGTTTCTGGCTCAAAGGCAAGGAGGTCTACGTGCCCTGGCGCACCGGGGACAGGGTGCTACGGCGCTACTACTACCTGTTCTCCTACCCGGAGATCGAGGGGCTGGTAAGTAAAGCCGGCTTCAGGCTGTTGCGGAGCTTCCCTGAAAGCTCCTTCCGCTTCCCTGTAAAATTCTTCTCGCGGAATATATGCTTGCTGGTGCGCAAAGAGCAGTCCGTATCATAGACTGTCGCAGGGAAGCCTTATTGCGCCACAAGCCTCAAGCTGACCTATTACATTATTTTTCAATCTCTTTTTGAGACGTGCGCAAACCATTATTTAACCGCCAGCTTCTTTTCCAACTCGGCGTTGCTGGGCTCTACCAGCACAGAGCCGTCAGGGAATACGATGGTGGGGACGCTCTTGTAACCTTTGTTTACCTTCTGGACATAGGCACGCGCTTCGGCGTCCTGTTCGATATCATACCAGGTAAACGGAATATTGTGCTTATTCAGGACCTGCTTGGCACGCATACAGTCAGGGCACCATTTCGTCCCATACATTAGGATTCGCTCCGCCATAGCGCACCTCCCTGTGAACACGTCTTCAGTTCTATTATAAGTTTTTTCCCTCTAACTTACCTTGAGGAGCTTAACGGGACATACCGGAGAAAAGCTTTGTGCCAGAACAAGCCCCAATGATAACAAAAGGGGGGCGCTTCTGCTCCCCTTAATTTCCTGCGAACTGCAGACTTACCACTGCACAAAGTACGGCTAGATTAGAAAACATCCTTCTATTTCTTAGATGGCCACATTAAATCCTGTAACACCTTTGCACCCAATTGTGCTATTCTTTCATCTTCAGCAGCGGCGGCACCACTTGTGCCAACAGCACCGGCGCACTCACGCCAGTCTCCTCTGCCCTTCTTCTCATCGCCCGGCTTTAGAACTGGTTCGCCTCCCGGTACTGCGGTATATTCAGACCCAAACATGCTGACGTCAAGATGCTGTGATTTAAGCTCTTCGCCCTGCGCGTGCGTGTTCCTTCTGAATATGGCTGCGGTATAGGCTTTTTTTATAGCCATGTCGCTTCGGAACTGCCGGGCACCATCCTGCCTGAGAAACAGAATGAGTTCGCCGCGGTTGTCCAGGATAGCTATGCCCCAGCGTTTGTTTGGGTCTTTTTTAACCTCTTGAAGCATTGCCCCCATAGCTTTCAAGGCGTCATCCAGGCTTATAACTTTCTCTTCGTACATTTTAATCTCCTTGTTTTAAGTCGATTTACGGGTAATCATTAATGAGCCGTTGGAGAAATTTACTAACCTTTGGACAAACACCGGGATATAGGTCAAATTCTAACTCAGGTTCAATCCCGTTTTGTCTGTGATTACTGGATGATTGTACCATGCTTCGCAGGTGAGAACACAGGGGGCGTGACTTGGGAGCCATTTAACTGATTGAATATCAATTTCAATCACAAAGTATTTGGCTAAAGGACATTGACATTATTTAC
>JAUYDO010000160.1 GCA_030691835.1 Dehalococcoidia bacterium
AGTGGGTACACTTTTTTTAGACATAACAATTAGGATAGTCAGGTTCGTGCCTAAGTGCAATCTGGAAATATGCCATTCTATCCTAATTTATTTACAATTAGACCCAATTTATTATCCTGAGTGCGGTGACCACGCATGTGATGCCTTATTTGAACAGTGTGAGCATTGATAGACAGACCTCTGGTCTTATGGCTAGCGGTATCCCTCTTTTCAGCATCATCGGGCGGCTTGGCTCCGGGTGGCTGGGTGACAGGATAAACAGGAAGCTGGTAATGTCCGTGAACTATGCTGCATTGTCCATAAGTCTCCTGATGTTTGCTTATGTCTCCAGAGAAGCGGTGTGGCTGATTATACCTTTTCTTATCCTTTTCAGCATCGGATATGGAGGCAACTTCGTGATGATTACCTCGCTGACCAGACATTACTTTGGCAGGCGCTGGTTCGGCACCATCAACGGATTTATGATGGGTATCGTGGTAGTGGGGAGCATCTCCGGTCCACTGCTTGCAGGATGGGCTTTTGATACCCTGGGCAGCTATTATATTATATGGGTTGCCTTTGCCGCTCTGGCAGTCCTGGGACTAATCAGCGCGGCGACAGTCCACCCACCCAAACTCAAATCGCCTGCTGTTCCCTGAGCCTGCCCACCTCTTCCACGGTCATGCCCAGCAACCCTGTCAGAATCTCCTCGGTATGCTCGCCCAGCTCAGGAGAAGCTTTTTCCACGCGGCACTCGTTCCTGGAGAACTTGAAAGGCGTATTCACCACCCTGAGCTTACCCGCCTTCGGGTGCTCAATCTCGGCAAACATGTTTCTTGCCTGCACCTGGGGGTCAGCCGCCACCTGGGGAATGGTGTTGACCGGACCGCAGGGTATATCGGCTTGCTCCAGCTCCTGAATCCACTCGGCGGTTGTCTTATCTTTTATAGCTTCGTTCAGGATAGGCTCCAGCGCATCGTAGTTCTGGGTACGCAGCCAGCCCGTCTTGAACCTGGGGTCGTCCATTATCTCCAGTCTACCGATTACGGCGCAGAAGAGGGGCCACTGGTCCTTGACACCGCCTCTCATCGCCACGGCGATGTAGCCGTCCTTTGTCGGGAAAGCCTGGAACGGTGCTATTACCGGGTGCCTGGTGCCGAGCGGCCGCGGTATTTCACCGGTATTCAGATAGCGGACGAAGGCGTTCTCCAGCACAGTCACCTGGCAGTCCAGCATGCTGATGTCCACCATCTGCCCCGTACCGCTTCTATTGCGCTCCTGCACGGCGGCAAGGGTGGCGATGCACATAAACATTCCAGCGACAATATCCCCGTATGACACACCGGGTCTAACCGGCGGTCTGCCCGGCTCCCCGGTGATGCTCATAACTCCGCCCATGGCTTGAATGATGACATCGAATGCCGGTTTCCGGGCGTAGGGACCGTACTGACCGAAGCCCGAGCCGCAGACGTAAATTATTCGGGGATTGCGTTTTTTCACGGTCTCATAGCCCAGACCGAGCCTGTCCATGGTCCCCGGCACAAAGCTCTGTATCACTACATCGGACACCTCTGTCAATTTCAGGAGTAGCTCTTTACCCTGCTCGCTGGCAAGGTTCATGGTGATGCTCTTTTTATCGTGGTTGAGGCTGAGAAAGTAGGAGCTGATTCCGTCCAGAAAGGGACCGTTCCCCCTCGCCATATCGCCGCCTTCCGGACGCTCAATCTTGATGACCTCGGCGCCCAGGTTACTGAGCAACATGGTGCAGAAAGGACCGAAAAGCACCTGGGTCAAGTCCAGAACTCTAATCCCATCCAGGGGTCTGCTCATACGTCACCTCGCTTGCTTATTACTCGAAGATACCCTATCTTTCCCACACGACCTCGCCGCCGAGGATGGTCATTTCCACTTTGATGTCTTTTATTTGCTCCGGCGGAAGGTTCGTCGGGTCGGCGCTCAGTACCACCAGGTCAGCCAGCTTGCCGGGGGCGATTGAGCCTTTAATACCTTCCTCGAAGGAAGCGTGTGCGGCGCTGGTGGTGTACATAGCCAGTGCCTGGTGGACCGACACGGCTTCGTGGGCGGCGACCTTTTGCCCGGTTTCTGCCTGGCGTGTCACCGCGGCGAATATGCCCGTCAGAGGGTTATCCGGCACTATGGGCGAGTCTGAGCTGGCGGCGACTATCACTCCGCTATCCAGCAATGATTTGAAGGGATAAAGCCACTTTTGCTCGTCGGCGGGCACCTGAGCCAGGTATCTCTCACCGCTGTAAAAAACGAAGGGCGGCTGGCTGGCGACTACAGCTTTCAATTTACTCAACCGCTTGACCAGGTGCGGAGGACACACGGAGCAGTGCTCGATGCGGTGACGCCTTGCCGATAAGTCCTCGCCGATGTTCTCCAGCGCGGTGATGGCGGCTTCAATCACGCTGATTTCGAAGGCGTGCATAGCTACCTGGAAACCGGCGCGGTGGGCGCTCAGTACCAGCCCGTTAAGCTCTGCCTGTGAAGGTCGCAGACGCCCGGTGGCTTCGCTGAGCACTATCTTCACCGCACCGGCGCGCAGGTCGCTGTCTCCCGAGCCGGTAACCATGCCCGCCCCGGGAAACTGCTGTTGGGCTTCAGCGCCCAGCATCATGTACAGTCTGGGCTTAAGTCTGTCTTTGAATTTTCTGAAGGTGTGCCATTGCTCAAGGTTGTTGGTGACGGTAGCCTCCTGCACGGAGGTGATGCCGAGAGACAGGTAATGCCGATTAGCCAGCGTCATGCCCTGGGCTATTTCGTTTTCGCTCAGTGGCGGAGTGACCTTTCGCCGTATATATCCCAGCATCTCATAGAGCACGCCGGTAGGTTCTCCGGTACTTGGGTCGCGTTCGATAAGTCCGCCCGGCGGGGCTTCACTCTCCGCGGCGATGCCGGCGAGCCGGAGAGCCATGCTATTCAATACGCAGGCATGCAGTGTGCGCTGTGCCAGCACCACCGGGTGCTCCGGGGCGACCTCGTCCAGGTCCCGGCGGTTGGGGTGACGCTTCTCCGCAAGGTAGAACTCATTGTATCCGGTGCCGCTGAGCCACCTGCCTCGCAGGGTATTCTGCGCGTTACGGCGGATGACGGACTTTATGTCGGCGATGGAGCGCACCGACGCCGGGCTGAGGTCGATGCTGGAAAGCTGTCTTATCATGGAGAAGACGTGGCAATGGGCGTCATTGAAGCCCGGTAGCACCGTTTTCCCCTCGCAGTCAATGACCCTTGTCCCGGCGCCTATAACCTGCTCCAGGGCATCATTTACGCCGGCAAGCAATATACGGTCACCCTTAATAGCTATAAGCTCCGCCCTGGGCTGGGCAGGCTCCGTAGTGATTACATTTGCGTTCTTTAGAATCAGGTCGGCGGAATAGCTCACGTTCAGTGCCCTTCATTCAGGACAGGTAAGACTTTGACCGGGAAGCCATGACAGTAGTATACTACCGTAAAATAGTAACTACAAACCTGGAGCTGTATGAATACGGAACAGACTGCTGAAAAGCTCACCGCGTGGATAAAGGAGAAGGTGCTTGCCGCCGGGTGCAAGGGGTGTGTACTGGGATTGAGCGGTGGCATAGACTCGGCGGTGGCGTCTGTGCTGTGCAAGCGTGCTTTTCCGGACAGCACGCTGGGGCTGGTTCTGCCGTGCCACAGCGCGCCGGAGGACGAGGCACATACCCTGTTGCTGGCACGCAAGTTTTCGATACCCACTCACAAAGTGGAGCTTGACCCGCTCTTTGATTCGCTGGTCAAGTCACTGCCCGATGCCGGAGACTGCCGATTAGCTGTCGCCAACCTGAAGGCGAGGCTGAGGATGCTGACCATGTACTACTTCGCCAACATGCTCAAATATCTGGTGGTTGGCTCAAGCGACCGCAGTGAGATAGCCGTAGGCTACTTTACCAAGTACGGTGATGGCGGGTCGGACATCATGCCCCTGGGTAACCTGCTCAAAGGGCAGGTGAGAGAGTTGGCTGGATTTCTGGGCGTTCCACGGGAGATTATATCCAAACCGCCCTCCCCCGGTTTATGGACCGGGCAGACGGCTGAAGGGGAACTGGGATTAAGCTACGCAGAAATAGACCGATACCTGCTTACCGGAGAGGCACCGCCCGAGGTCAAGAAAAGAATTGAGGCATTGATAGCCGGTTCCAGCCACAAACGGTGTCTGCCGCCGATAGCGGAGGTGTGAGCACGCAGAACCTGGGGCAAAAGTTGCCGGAAAATTGCTTAGCTATATCGCTTTGAGCACGACGTTGATGTTGCTCTCCCCCCCCGACCACTGCCTTTACCATCGGCATCTCGCGCAGAATCTTTGCCATCGGCACTTTTTTGATAGAGCCAGGTCGAGCGTTTTCTAGACAAGAACCGACCACTGGAGAGATGGTAATCCTGCATTCGAAAATTTTAACCGAAGCCTGGCACGAAATAGATAGGTCATAAGTAAGGGGTGATGCAGTACTATAATACGTTCTGTTCGTACGACTAAAAGGGCGTACTCTGTCTTTGACATGCCGATTTCATCGGCACCATGAAGAACGAAAATATCTATCATAATGTCA
>JAUYDO010000167.1 GCA_030691835.1 Dehalococcoidia bacterium
CTTCGTCGGGTTAAAGTATTCCTTGTAGTTATCGAGATACGCCTGCTCGATGACGGGGTCCTTCCCTGCCCAGGTGCTCATAGCGCTCCCGAACCTGAGCTCGCTCAGGCGCTGTGGGAAGGTAGGATTACCATATTGCATGAACATCTGCTTGTGTGAGTTGGCGACCATAATTGAGGTCCAGACGCCAGTCTCCCTGACATCCAGGAACATGTCAACGCCAACCTTTGAAAGATAGTCCTTGACCACGGTAAGCCCGTCAACAAGTTCCTGTGTGCAGACCACCTCCGTCTTGAAACCGTTGGGGAAGCCGGCTTCCGCTAGCAGTTTCTTTGCCGTGTCCGGGTGATATCCGAACAGCTCCCGGCTTGACGGCGGAAGCTGTTCCAGCGGGACCAGCATATCAGCGTAGTCAGGTAACGGCGCAATATGTCCCAGCACCTGCACTCCGTTACCACCATACAGACCCTGTATCATCGCAGGCCGGTCGATTGCCATGTTGAGCGCCCGGCGGACCCGGATATCATCAAAGGGTTTGGTATCCGGCCGCATCGATATCATATAAACGGTGGAGAGCGTAGTTTTGACCTTCAATCCCGGTATGCCCCGCTTCAGTCCGTCGATGTCCTGCCAGCCAACTCCAGCTAACATGTCAACCTTGCCCGTGCGTAGTGCTGTCAGCCGGGTGGAGATATCAGAGATGATGAGCATCTTGACCCCATCCACGTAAGGTAACGTGTTAGCCGGATTAACAGGGTCCTTCATCCAGTAGTTGGGATTCTTGACGTGGCTGGCTGAGCTATCCGAGACAAAGTCGACCAGCATGAAAGGACCTGTCCCGGAAGCGTTGCGCCAGTCGCTAAGACTGCCGTATTGTTTCACTACTTCCTGGGGTATTATGGGCGCATTATCGCCGAAGCGCTCCAGAATATCTCCGGTCATACCCGGGGGAGTCTTTACCACCACGGTGTATTTATCCTGTACCGTCGCCTGAGGGCGTTTCGCCGGGGTGCCATATGATGTGGCGTAATAGAAGCCCTTGGCATTCAGATAGGTCTCCCAGGTAAAGACTACATCATCAGCGGTAAGCTCCCGACCGTTCACCGGAGGCTTGTTGTGGAAACGGACCCCCTTGCGAATGTGGAAAATGATAGTTTGCGGGTCGACCAGTTCCCAGCTTTCCGCCAGGCGACCGGTTACCCAGTCCAATTTTGCCGGGAAAGTGGCGAGCTCCCACGAAACCTCTCCGGTTCCGGCCGGTCCTTTAGCCCAATCCCCTGTTAACAGGTCCTCATTGGTGAGGTGCTGGGTGTAGTTCAGCCAGGGTGGGGTGTATGTGGCATCGAAACCGGTAATGTTGTTCGCCAGTACCAGGGTGAGCACCCCACCGTATGTAGGCGCTTCTTTAGCCGGTGCCGGGCCTGGCGTTGGCGTCGCCGCTGGTTTCGTAGCTGGTGCCGTTGTTGGCGTAGTTGTTGGCGCAGTTGTCGCGGGTGTAGTTGTTGTCGTGGGTGCTGGTGCCGTTGCGGGTGCAGGGTTACAGGATACCACCATTATACTTACCAGTAACAAAATGCTAAGCAACCATCCTACCTTGTTTTTCATTTTTCCTCCCCTCAAATGTGTTTTTTTTAGGCGACTCCTTGTTGGCTTTCGGTACGAAATTGCGTCACCTCCTTCGCCCGCGTATTCCAGGTGGGACACATTCCCCCAGACCGAGCTCGGTCAATTTCTCTGATAGGGGTATCCCCTCTTCCGACCACTGCCGCACCCGGTAGTACTCGTTGAGCATCACCCCGAGATTGGGAAGGTTTTCGGCCGCCCCCCCGCTTCCCCGCTTGTGTGTCAGGATTCTGGGTGGTAAGTTATCGTCTTTCCGGCTGATGCCACGCCTGACATTGAACATGCGTTTCAGGTTGAAAATGCGCTCGCCTACCCTGTTAAATTCTTCCAGGCTCATATCCCAGCCGGTGATGCAGTTCAGAAGTTCAAGGAGATGGTCCGGTCGTACCGTACGCCAGCTCAGCAGTTTACAGCAGACGACCAGGGAATTCACCACTGACATCAGGTCTTGAGCCCTCACGACTGCTTCGGCTGTTCCTTCGATTCGGAACCTGGCTGTCCTGGCTGATTCCTGGTCCTGCGGCGTGCCGGTCTGTCCCTTTTCATAGCCAACACGCCCGACGGTGATGCCATCCATGTGAGACGCGCCAAAACTACCCGTGGCATACATGACAGCGAGGTAGTTGCTCGCACGGGCATCGTGCGAGGGTAACTCCAGTCCTTTTACATGAAGGGCATACTCTCGAGCCAGGCCGCCGATGCGCTCCGCCGCGAGTTTTACTCCTTCGCCCAATAGCTCACCGATGCCCCTCTTTTCACCAATCTGTTTCACAAGTTCCAGCATAGCCTCGGCATTGCCCCAGCTCAGTCTCAGCCCACCGGTATCGTGTTCGTCGATAAGAGCCTTGTCGTAACACTCCATTGCGAAGGAAATAACGCCGCCGGTAGATATCGTATCCAGACCGTACCGGTTGCAGAGGAGATAGGCTTCTTGCAGAGCATCGGCATCGCCAATCAAACACTGTGCCCCCAGAGGTCCCCAGTGCTCCCATACCATGTGTCTCCTGCCATCCCGGGTGAGCTTTGATTCCATGTCGAAATAAGGACACGTCCGGCAATACAGGGGCATAGTTTCACGCAACCCGTCAGCCAGCTTGTACCCCGGTTCAAAGGTGCCTTCGAGGTAGTTTTTCACCGGTACATTGCCCAGCCTGAGGAAGCTCTTGAGGCGCTCTATCTCAACCTCTATGGTTTCATCCGGTTTTTTTACGGGGCTTTGGGCATATATCCTGGCGATGCTCTCGCGGAGTCCCTGCTTATTCGCGACCGGGAGCGCCTGCGTGCCTCTGACCGCGATTGCCTTAAGGTTCTTGGAGCCCATCACCGCACCGAGCCCGCACCTTGCTGCCGCCCGACCTTTTTCCCCGTCGTTCATGATGCAGGCGATTCTGACCAGCTTTTCTCCTGCTATGCCGATGCTGGAGATGCTTGCCTTAGCATCTGTTTCTTTCTTTATCGATGTATCGACTTCGCAGGTGTCCTTGCCCCACAGATGCCGGGCATCGCGGATTTCTGCGTTGCCATCGTGCAGCCAGAGGTAGACTGGCATCTCAGCTTTACCGCGGACAACGATACCCGTGAAGCCCGCATGTCTCAGTTCACCAGCCCAATCGCCGCCGGCGTGGGCTTCTCCCCAGATGCCGGTAAGAGGTGAAATCGCGCAAACGGAATGTCGACTGCTACTCGGTATCAGTCCGGTGAGCGGACCGGTCATGAAAACCAGGGGGTTCCCCGGGGAAAAGGCTTCGGTATTCGCACTGGTTTCATCCCACAGGAGCCTGGCGGCTAAACCCACGCCGCCGATGTATTTCCTGGCAAGGTCATTATCAACTTCTTGAAATGCCAGTTGCCTGGTGGTCAGGTCCACCTCAAGAATCTTGCCGTATCCAGATATCATTGCCACTCCACCTCTGTAGATTCGATGCCGTTGCTAGCCAGACAATCCTCACTTCGTTTTCTGGTATGGCTTCTCCGGTGTGCTCACCAGGGCGCCGCGGCTCAGGCGCCTGACTATCTCCCGCCCGTCTTCGTCGACGACCAGCGCCTCGTTGATGTAATAAAAACGTCCCCGCCTCTCATATGTCCCGACTGACCCCGGCCAGGTCACTATCAGCTTCTTGCCTAAACGGGCGGGATTGTACCAGAAACACTCATCCTGTGTGTGCAGGCTCCCCTCCCTGCCGACACCACCACGTACGTACGAAGGACTTCTGGTAACGTTGCTCCAGTTGAGGATGAGGCCCGGGTGAGTGACCGGCGGCCCGAATTCCGTCTCTTCTACATAACATCTGTTGTAGTCCTCCCCGGCGTAGAGGTATTGCTGGTTCAGTTCGGGCGTCACCATGTATTCCAGCGACGACATCCCGGGGCGGTCCACCGCCTTCTGTATTGCCGGGTCAGCCTTTAGTTCCGCCACCCGTTTTTGATATCCTTCCGGTCCGGGAGTCCTGAACTGACCAATCACGCCGGTTGCCTGACCGACCAGCGCCTTCTCGCCCTTCTGGTTTTCACAGGAAATATCCAGGGTAAATTTGGTAGCGCCGCCCTGCTCCTGCCTGGCAAGAACGCTTGCCTTTGCCACCAGCGTATCGTTCGCATTAACCAGGTTGATGAACTTCACATCCATCCAGCCGTGTGATAGCCACGCAGTGCCAAACACGTCAATCAATAATTCCACCGCATAGCCGTGGTACTGCGTCGCTGAAGCGGCAACATAAGGCAAGCCTGACTTCTGCGCGAAGGGTAGGTCGGTGTGGATATTTTTGGTGGGCCAACCCTCCAGCCGGAAGGGTCCACCGGAAAAAGCCCACAGCCGTTCCCAGCTTACCCTCTTCGGTTTTCCAGAGAAAACTTCGCCTTCTTTTGTCGTCCTGGTGATTTGTGCCATTAGCCGTTCCTCCTTAATATTTAATATCGCCTCTCTATTACAGACGTCAGAATAAATGTTGAGACATCGCTCAGCCTGTCTTTGCGAGCGAAGCGAAGCAATCTCTGGATAAAAAAGGGGGTTTTATTAAGCGTTAGATTGCCACAGCTTGCCCCGTACTTGATACGGGGCTTGCCCCGTACTTGATACGGGGTCGCTCCGCTCCTCGCAAAGGCAAATGATTCATCATTATTTAA
>JAUYDO010000065.1 GCA_030691835.1 Dehalococcoidia bacterium
CACCATATCTGGAAGCATGATTTCAAGGTACCGTTCGTCTGCGGGTGCCGTGACCTAGGAGAGGCTCTGCGCCGCATCGGGGAAGGCGCCGCAATGATACGCACCAAGGGCGAAGCCGGCACCGGCAACATCGTTGAAGCGGTCAGACACATGCGCGCGGTTATGGACTTCATCCGCAAGCTGGTAAATATGCCTGATGAAGAGCTCATGTCCATAGCCAAAGAGCTTGGCGCTCCGTTTGCGCTGATTGAGGAAGTGCACCGCACCGGCAAACTGCCTGTGGTCAATTTCGCCGCCGGCGGCGTGGCAACGCCGGCTGATGCCGCGCTGATGATGCAACTCGGCGCTGACGGCATTTTCGTTGGGTCAGGTGTATTCAAGTCCAGCAACCCGCCAGCCATAGCGAAGGCGATAGTCAAAGCCACCACCCATTTCCGAGATGCCAAAATCATCGCCGAGGTATCCCGGAACCTGGGCGAAGCTATGCCGGGACTGGACATAAAACGACTCAAGCCGGATGAATTACTGGCAACCAGGGGATGGTAAACATCCCGGAGGGCATATTGCAGCAACAGGTAATCACGGATGACCTGAACGCACTCATTGACATCCTCCCCGAACATATATCCCGGCCGCTTTACCAGCAGAACGATATAAGCGATTTAATTGAGGTAGTCCTTGACCTGGGACGCCCTCCCGAAGTGCGCCTTACCCAGCGCGAGTTCGCTATCACATCGAAAGAAGTCACCGAGCTGGATATCGAGTACGTGGTCTCCCGCGTAAGCAGTTTCGGTGATGACAACCGCGCCGGAATCCCGCGCACCCTGCACCGCATCTCCGCAATACGCAACCGCCAGGGCTCTATTGTCGGGCTTACCTGCCGCGTGGGCAGGGCCGTCTTCGGCACAATAAGGATTATTGAAGACCTGGTGCGCACCGGCAAAAGCATCCTGCTCCTGGGCAGACCCGGTGTCGGCAAGACCACCATGCTCCGCGAGGTCGCCCGCGTGCTGGCGGATGACCTTCTCAAGCGGGTGATTGTGGTTGATACCTCGAATGAGATAGCCGGCGACGGCGATATTCCCCATCCCGCCATCGGGCACGCACGGCGCATGCAGGTGGCTACGCCAACCATGCAGCACGCTGTAATGATTGAAGCCGTGGAAAACCACATGCCGCAGGTTATCGTCATTGACGAAATCGGCACGGAGCTTGAGGCGCAGGCGGCGCGCACCATCGCCGAGCGCGGCGTCCAGCTCATCGGCACGGCGCACGGCAACACACTGGACAACCTTATCATCAATCCCACACTTCACGACCTCATCGGCGGTATACAGACGGTCACGCTGGGCGATGAAGAGGCGAAGCGCCGGGGCACCCAGAAGTCCATCCTGGAGCGCATGTCCCCGCCGACCTTTGACATAGTTGTCGAGATTCAGGACCGGAACAAGGTGGCTATCCACCCGGACGTCATCGCGGCGGTTGATTCGCTCCTGCGCGGCAGACCCCTGGAGACTGAGATACGCTACCTGGACGAGAAAGGGGAAGTCCAGATTGTCAAAGAGGTGCCGGGCGCTATGTCCAGGAAGCCGGTCAAGGGCAAGCGCGCCCGCGAGGAGAAGAAGCCCAGGCTGTACCTCTTCGGCGTCAACCGGTCTCGCCTTGAACAGGCGACAAAGGAGATGCAGGTCAACCTTGACATAGTCAATAATCCCAGGAACGCCGATGTATTTATTACCTCCAAGAGCTACTACCGTCAAAAGCCGCAGAAGCTCCGGGACGCCGAGATAGCCAATATCCCCGTCTACGTGCTCAAGAACAACACGCCGACACAGATGAGACAACTGATTTCTACCCTTCATCCCTCCTATGGCGCAAGCGAGGAGGAATCCCTCCGTTTTGCTCTCGATGAAGCCGAGGAAGCCGTGTCCCGGGTACGTAGCGGGCAGGAGCTGGTTGAGCTAAGACCGCAGAGCTCCTATATCCGGCGGCTCCAGCATCAAATCGCAGAGCATAGCGACCTGGCTTCGGAGAGCCTGGGCAAGGACCCCAATCGCCGTGTCAGAATCTTCCGGCATACAGTGAGCGTATAAACGTGTCTCTCTTCATCACCTTCGAGGGGGGGGAAGGGTGCGGCAAGAGCTACCAGTCCCGAGCGCTGTACCGCTGGCTCTCGAAGCTGGCAGTCCCTGTCATCCTGATTCATGAGCCCGGCGGCACCCCGCTCGGTGAAAAGGTAAGGCGCTTGCTGAAGCGTGGAAATGCTGAAATGTCTTCGCTAACTGAGCTTCTGCTCTTCAACGCCTCCCGCAGTCAGCTTGTCACTGGCGTGATTCAGCCCAGCCTAAAAAAAGGCAAAGTGGTGATTTGCGACCGCTTTGCCGATTCGACACTTGCGTACCAGGGTTACGGGCGCGGGCTGGACCTGGACGTGGTCAGAGAGGTCAACCGCATGGCGGCACAGGGCTTGACTCCAGACCTCACTGTCCTGCTGGACGTACCTGTTGAAGTGGGACTGGCGCGCAAGAACGGAGGTATTCCTGACCGTTTCGAGCGGGAAGACATCGCCTTTCACCATAGAGTCCGCGACGGCTTCCTCAAGCTTACCGCCCGGGAGCCAGTGCGTTT
>JAUYDO010000286.1 GCA_030691835.1 Dehalococcoidia bacterium
GCCCACCACCAGCATGTGGTAGAAGCCGGTTAAAATTGCCAGCCCCGTAATGAACTTCTTCAACGCAAGGTCTCCGCCATCAGGCAGACTATATTATTCAGCCTATTTAATTACGCCAGCTTCCTTGTAGTATTTCAGCGCACCCGGATGAAACGGGATTACCGGGTCTTTGGCGGCAAACTCTGCCGTTATTCTTTTAGCCACGGGGTCGGCGCCAGCCAGCTCATCCAGATGGCTGAAGACAGCTTTTGTAATCTCGTAGACTACGTTTTCCGGAAGGTCAGCCTTACTGCATAATACGTTCACGAAGCCCATGGTATAAGCGTCTTTCGTCAGTGTTTTGAACGTGTTGGCTTTGATTAGATAGGGCATCATAAACGGGCTTTGCTTGGCGATGGCGTCTGCCTTGTCCTTGCCCAGGTCAATGATGTTGAAGGGCTTGGCTTCAAAGAGCTCGGGAATAGTCGTCCCGGGTATAGCTCCCGGAATCATGCCTGCGTCTATACTGCCCGTTTTCATCGCATCGGTTATCTCGCGCAGTTCCAGCGTGGTGACATTTTTTACATCCTTATCCGGGTCCATGCCGTAAGCTTTCAACACAACATCTCCAAACACAGTAAAGAGGGGCGATGGCGCACGTCGGTAGCTTACCGTCTTTCCCTTGAACTCCGGAACGCTGGTTATCCCCGGTTGACCCAAAAAGGTCATGGTAGAGGTATATACCATGGCAACAAGCAATATCGGCTGTTTTCCTTCCTTGGCAAACGTCCCCACGCCATTATAGCCATCATACACAGCGTGCGTGTTGCCAAAACCTAAGTCGCGCTCACCCCTGTTAATGGCGCGCACGGTCGCCTCGGCACCACCGACCGGCGTTATACTGGCTTCTATGTTAGTATACCTATTTACGATGTCCGTCATCTTGGCTGAGACGTTGTAGCCGGTGCTGCCCACCGAGGATGTACCCCACCTTATCATCGTCTTACCTGCGGCAGGTTTTGGCGGCTCCGGCTTGGCTGCCCCTGTAGGTTGGGGGGCTGGAGCGGGCGCCGGCGCTGGCGCGGCGCAACCGGCCAAAACCGATGATGCTACCAGCAGTCCAGCCAGAACAAAAACCACGATTGCCCATACCCACTTTGTTTTCATGGTCACCTCCTATAATTCACTTATTGAGTTATACAGTATTTGCAGATTTCATTTTATATACTCAGCCCGAGAAGTTCAACTGCGTTTGTGCTGAGCATGCCCTCTATCGCTTTCTTATCGAGGTCTAGCTGGCGTATCTTCTCGATATAGGTACGCATGCCGATGCCGTCATTTGTGAAATTCGGCGGATAGTCCGTCCCGAAGAGCAGACGCTTCGGGCTGATATTGGTAAGAGCACATTTCACCGTCTGCATGCCTACTTCCCGACCCGCCATGTTGAAGTATAGCCTGTCGAAGTGCTGGTCGTAGCGCTCCAGGTAAGGCTCGCTGATGAGCGGTTTCCCGGACCAGAATTTCGCCCCCAGGACTCTGATGTACCGGTCCATGCGCTCCTTGATTGACGAAAAGCCGCCGCCGAAGTGAGCCACGATGACCTTCAAATCAGGAAAATCCTCCATCACCCCGCCGACGCACAGCCTTATGGTAGCCAGCGCCAGGTCGAACTCCCTGCCAATGGTACGGAACAGGTCATAGGGTGCCTGGCAGGCGTCAAAGCCTGTCAGCTTTATCGAAGGATGAATGAAGACGGGCACCTTCAAATCTGACACCTTCTTGTAGAAGGGCCAGAGCTTGCGCGAGTCCACAGGCTGGTCCTCTACCACCGCGTTTATCAGGACGCCCCTGAGACCCAGCTCCGTGACCGCTCTCTCCAGCTCGTCGAGGGCTGGCTTGCCGCCGAGCGGCATGGTAGTAGCCATGGCGGCAAACCGTTTGGGATTCTGCTGCACCACGCTGGCGAAATGGTCGTTGAAGACCTTAGCCTCTTCCAGCGACCCCACCTCGGTGCCGCTCAGCACCGCCATATCTATGCCGGCGATGTCCATGTACTTCAGGTGTATCCCGGTGTCATGGGTGGAGTCGTCAAGGGGTCGCAGAGGCGTGCCGTCAGGGGCACGTTGCATCACAATCTGTCCCGGCTTACCACCCCTCTTCTCCCATACCACACGTGGTTCCAGATGATGTTCCAGGTCTATTACCATATAGTTCTCCTTTCGGTCTTATATTTAGCTTGAACAGAAATAATTGGGAAGCTAGCCCATAAGCCCGGGTAGCCAGGTAGCCAGCGCCGGGAAAACTATAACCAGGACCATAGCTATCAGGCTTAGCCAAATATAGGGGACAGCCGAGCGATATATCATTCCCATAGTTATGTCTCCTGGCATTATCCCCTTGACCACGAAGAAGAGCATACCAAAGGGAGGGGTGATGAATCCCAGGGTGATAGCAAGGAGGAACAATATACCGTACCATACGGGGTCAAATCCCAAAGTGGTAGCAATGGGAACAAAGATAGGTACGCCAATCATCAGCATGGATATCTGGTCGATGAAGCAACCCAAAATCAAAAGCACGACCAGGGTGACAATCACGATGACGATAGGAGCCAGTGGCAGAGTGACGGCTACTTGCATTATTCCCTGGGTAGCCCCGGTGAAAGAGAGAAGCTGGCTGAAGGCGATGGAGCCAGTGGCGATGATGAGCGTGAGTGATGTGGTCCTGGCGGCGCTCATGGTGCATCCCTTGACCAGTTGCCAGTCCAGCTTGCGGTAAATGACGGCTAGCACGAAGGTACCAAAGGCGCCTACGGCGGCGGCTTCGGTGGGGGTGCACACACCCGTGAAGATGGTGCCCAGGACGAGGAAAATGATAAACAGCGCCGGCAGGAGTGACAGACCGGTTTGCCGGAGTTTCTGACCTAATGGAGGAATAACCCTATCTACGGGAGGTGCCAGGGAGGGCTTATAGGTGCAGATGCCGATGACGTAAAGGGCGAAGAAGGCGGCGAACAGCAGCCCTGGGATTACACCGGCAATTAGCAGACGTCCCACTGAGATACCTGAGAGACCACCCAGGATAACGGTAAGTACGCTGGGGGGAATAATCACTGCGAGCATACCGCTAGCCATGATAGGTCCGATAATCATCGAATAGTGATAGCCACGAGCACGCATGTCGGGTTCCAGCATTCTTGTCAGCATAGCCGTGGTGCCCAGCGATGAGCCACTGAGCGCCGCAAACAGGGTTCCCATCCCCACCGTCACCAGGCTCAGCCTGCCGGGCAGACGAACCAGCCACAAGTCCATTATGTTAAGCATGCGGCTGGCTATCCCTGACCGGAATAGCACATCACCCATAATGATAAAGAATGGAACCGGGGTTATGGTGAATACGGCTATGGAACTACGCAGGCTGGTAATTAATGCCGGGATGCCAGAGAAGCCACCCATATACACGAAAAAGCCGGCAGTGATAACTATCCAGAAGGCGAAAACTACGGGTATGCCCAGCGCCAGTGCCGCCAGTAACCCGCTAAGGAGAATGACGAGAGGAATCCACCATTCCATTACTTA
>JAUYDO010000006.1 GCA_030691835.1 Dehalococcoidia bacterium
AAATTTTAATTGACTGCTTTTGCTTATTTTTGTTAAATACAAATGATACCCACAAATCGCCTTACGCCCTCTCACAATGCTATAATGAGCTTGATGGATATCCTTGCTCAGCTTAACCCCGCCCAGAAAGAGGCGGCGGAATCAATAAAGGGACCTGTCCTCATCCTCGCCGGTCCGGGAAGCGGAAAGACCAGGGTCATAACTCACCGGGTGGCTTACCTCATCAAGGTGTGCGGCATCAGCCCGCACTGTATCATGGCGGTCACCTTCACCAACAAAGCCGCAAAGCAGATGGAGGAGCGCCTTAACAGGCTGGTGAGCGGCTCCGTGGCGCGCCTGACCCTGGGCACTTTTCACGCCATCTGCGCCCGCATACTGCGCCGGGACGGCAAAGCCATCGGCATCGAGCCGAACTTCCTCATCTACGATGATGAAGACCAGGAGAACGTGCTCAAGCGCGCCCTGCAGGAAGCCGGTGTAGACCCCAAGCAAGTCACACCAGCGGCGGTCACCTCGGCAATCAGTGCCGCCAAGAGCAACATGCTCACCCCCCAGGATATCACCCAGCGCAGTCGAAGCTACTTTGAAGAGGTGGTGAAGCGCGTATATCTGAAGTATGAACAGTTACTGGCCCAGAGCAAAGCCCTGGACTTCGATGACCTGCTGTTGAAGACGGTATTGCTATTCAAAAAGCACCCTGAGATTCTGGCGCGCTACCAGGAAAGATACCTGCACATCATGGTTGACGAGTTCCAGGACACCAACCTGGTGCAGTACGAGCTGGTAAAACTGCTGGCGGGCAAATACCACAATATCTGCGTGGTGGGCGACCCCGACCAGTCGATATACTCATGGCGCTTCGCCGACCTGCGCAACATCCTCAACTTCGAGAAGGACTACCCCGATGCGAAGATAGTTATGCTGGAGCAGAACTACCGCTCGACCAAGCGCATCCTGGAGACGGCGTCCTACGTCATCTCCGCCAACAAACAGCGCAAGCGCAAAGACCTCTGGACCGAGAACGAGCCGGGAGCGCTGACCGCGGTAATCGAGACCTACACCGAGCAAGAGGAAGCCCAGTTCGTGGTCAGGGAGATTGACTGCCTGGTACAGCGGGGTCAGGCTAAGCCGGGCGAGTGCGCCGTGATGTACCGCACCAACGCCCAGTCCAGGGCGCTCGAGGAGGCGTTTATCCGCTACGGCACACCGTACAAGCTGGTGGCTGGCACCCGCTTCTACGAGCGGCGGGAAATCAAGGATGTAATCGCCTATCTGCGCCTTATCCAGAACCCGTTCGACAGCGTCAGCCTGCTGAGAATAATCAACGTGCCGGGGCGCGGCATCGGGGAGCGCAGTGTCCAGGAGCTATCCGACTGGTCGAAGTCCCTGGGACTATCATCCTACGAAGCAATCCAGCGCCTGACCGGGCAGCCCGGCGACGGACAGGACGTGCCCTTGAGCCCGCGCGTCATCAAGACTCTCGCCGCCTTCGGCAATATGATTGAAGGGCTAAGGACGTTCAGCCGGGAAGCGAACATGGTTGATTTGTTCGACCAGGTTATCAATAAAACCGGCTACAAGGAATACCTGCTCAACGAGGAAGAGGGCGATGAGCGCTGGGACAACGTGCTCGAGCTACGCACCGTGGCTGAAGAATACCGCGATTCGCCGCCGGCGGAGGGTCTGCCGTCTTTCCTCGAGGGAATAGCGCTGGTCTCCGACATCGACAGCCTCAATGAGACGGTTGACGCCGTGACACTGATTACACTGCACCAGGCAAAGGGTCTGGAGTTCCCGGTGGTGTTCATCGTGGGCGTCGAAGAAGGGCTACTGCCTCACTTCAGGTCCATGGACGACCCGGCACAGCTTGAGGAAGAGAGACGGCTGTTCTACGTAGGCATAACCAGGGCAGAGCGCCGGGTATATATTCTCCGGGCTTTCCGCCGAAGCCTGATGGGGCGGAGCGCGGTAAATAAACCGTCACGCTTTCTGCAGGACATACCTTCAAACCTGGTCACAGCCAGCTCGCTGTGGCAGGGCGCGGAGACGCCTTCAATCGCCGAGGCGGTACGCTCCTGGAACAAGCCCGCCGCCCCGCCGCCTGTCCCCACTATCGAGCTGAAAGCCGGCGACCGCGTGCGCCACGCGATATTTGGTCAAGGCGTTGTAGTCAGCTATCAACCGGTAAAGGATGATAAAGAGGCGGTAATCGCGTTCAACGGTGTCGGCGTAAAGAAGCTCCTGCTCAGCTTCGCCAGGCTGGAGAAGGTGTAGCCCATACCACAACCATACCGTCATTGCGAGTCCGCCTGAAGGTCTGTTAATATATTGGTTTTCAGCGGGTAGGGTGGGTCAAGTCTCGCCGGAATGGGGATATAACCAAATATAAAAAGTTGGCTTATGTTGCAATATGAAGGGTGAAGTTGTTCCCCCAATGAGTGGAAGAACAGCAATTTTGCGAGTTTTGTCAAGAAAGGTCTGTATCCTTCAAATTGGGCGTAT
>JAUYDO010000048.1 GCA_030691835.1 Dehalococcoidia bacterium
TTTCTAATCGCTCCTTTTCTTGGAGGGAAGTATGGGGTTTGCTACTATACTTGAAGCTGTTCAGGACTTAAAAGCGGGTAAGTTCCTCATCATAGTTGATGATGAAGATAGAGAGAACGAGGGCGACTTGGTGATGGCGGCTGAGAAAATCAACCCTGAAGCCATCAACTTCTTGATAAAGAACGCCAGGGGGCTTATCTGCCTGCCCGTAACCGGCAAACGTCTGGACGAGCTTGGCATACCGTTGATGGTGCAACAGAACACGTCGAGATTTTCCACCGCTTTTACCGTATCCGTGGAAGCGAGACGGAAGGTGAGCACCGGCATCTCTGCCGCGGACCGGGCACAGGCTATCAAGACGGTGATTGACCCGGCGGCAAAGCCGGACGACCTGGTGACGCCGGGGCACATGTTCCCCCTGAGAGCCAGGGAAGGCGGTGTCCTGGTGCGAGCCGGACACACCGAAGCGATAGTTGACATGGCAAAGCTGGCCGGGCTCTATCCCGCGGGCGTAATCTGCGAAATATTAAATGAAGACGGCTCCATGGCGCGTCTGCCCCAGCTTCAGGCTCTGGCAGATAAGTACGGACTTAAAATAATAACGATTGCCGACCTTATTGCCTACCGTTTGCGCACCGAGAACCTGGTGCACCGCGTCGCCGAAGCCAAACTGCCCACCAGGTACGGCAAGTTCAGGGCTATCGCGTACCGTAGCGATGTTGACCCCGCCGAGCACCTTGCCATGATTCTGGGAGAGCTTGACCCCGGTGAGCCGATGCTGGTGAGGGTACACAGCCAGTGCACCACGGGTGACGTCTTTGGCAGCCTGCGCTGTGACTGCGGTGAGCAAATAGACATGGCGATGGAGAGCATAGCCAAGGAGGGACGGGGCATCTTCCTGTACATGAGGCAGGAGGGTAGAGGCATCGGCTTCCATAACAAGATACGCGCCTATGCCCTCCAGGACAAGGGCATGGACACCGTTGAAGCCAATATATCCCTGGGCTTTGCGCCTGACCTCCGTGACTACGGGGTCGGCGCCCAGATTCTGAGAGACCTGGGCATTCACAAGATACGCCTGCTGACCAATAATCCCAAGAAGGTGACAAGCCTGGCGGGTTACGGGCTGGAAGTCGTGCAGACAGTGCCCATCGTCGTCAAACCCAACCCGCATAACCGGCGCTATCTTGAGACCAAGCGGGATAAGCTTGGGCATATGCTGGAATTCCCGGAATCCGCTGACAAGCGTAACTAACAACTCCCTCAAATCTTGATTTGGGGGAAAAGGGGGCGAAATGAAGACTAATAAACCCAATGAAGGTATGTTGCTCGGGGAGGGGCTGAAGTTTGCGCTGGTGGTATCCCGGTTCAATGATTTCATCACCAGCAGGTTGCTTGAGGGAGCAAAGGACGCCCTGCACCGTCACGGCGTGAACGAGGAGGATATCGCGTTAACCTGGGTCCCCGGCTCATTTGAAATCCCGCTCATTGCACAGAAGCTGGCAATGACCAAAAAATATGATGCCGTTATCTGTCTGGGCGCGGTGATAAGGGGCGGCACGCCTCATTTCGAGTACGTGGCGGCAGAGGTGACCAAGGGCATCGCCCAGGTAAGCCTCGCTACGGGACTGCCGGTTATTTACGGTGTGATTACCGCTGATAATCTTGAGCAAGCGATAGAGCGCGCCGGCACCAAGCAGGGCAACGAAGGTTTCAAAGCCGCAGTCAGCGGCATAGAAATGGCAAACCTGATAAAGAACATAGGGTAGACATCTACCCGGCGCTGAAAGCTCTCATGCCCTGTTCCCTTAGAAGAACTGAAACGATTACAGTTTGAGGCGGTGTAAAGCAACCACCCCATCTCAATCCGGGATATTTCGTAAATAGCTTTAGGAATCAACTCTTAGTTCCCATCTCCTTCAAGAGATGGGAACTTTTTTATCTTGTAGACCGAATAAAACGTATACGAGCATTGCCAATAAGTTTTAAAGATAGTAAAATATTTATACAGATGACAGACTTCCGCATTGAGCAAATAGCCTCCCAGCGAATGCAGCAGGAGCAGAGACAAATCCTGCGCATGGAGCAGGCTGATTTGCTGGAAGTGCCGGAGGAAGAGTTCCAGAAGTTCATCGCCGAGGTAGAAAGGAGTCCCCTCTTCCGCAAATTCTACCAGCAGGACAGACTCATCCAGCGCCAGAGATTCCCCCGCACCGATGTCGCCGCCGGCGTCTTGGAGCTAAAGGAGGAACTGGTGGCGAGCAGTGGCTCAGCCGATGTGGAGTCACTGCTGGAGCACAAAACGGCGGCAATCCAGAAGATACGGAAGCTGGGTCTGGACAAATTCAAACAATATTTCCTGTTTCCCGAAATGGGCATGACTCCGGAAGAGATAGCGCTGGACTGCGGCATCCCGGTCGTTGAGGTCGGGGAAATCAACGAGCTTGTTGACGATTTATCCATCATGAGCGAGTTCTATCATCCGTCAGGTCTCAGCTCGGGTGCCGTCCACTACTCCAGGATAGCGTCCGTGGACAGGGACCATCAGGGCTTCGTGCTGGGCTATTTCTCTCCACTTTTCGCCCGCGGCAGGTATGTAATAGATTACCAGAAGTTCGAAGATTTGAGGTCGAGCGGAGCCGTCACGGAGTCCGAAGCCCAGGAAGCACGCAGGCTGTTCAAAAAGCTGGAGCTCATTAACAGCCGCAAGAACACGGTGACAGGGATATTGCGGGAAATTGTTGAGCACCAGAAGCTATATCTGGAGTCGGGGAAGGCGCAATCGCTCCTGCCCTTCAGCCAGAAGGAGCTGGCGGAAAAGCTGGGCGTGGCGCCAAGCTCAGTCAGCCGTGCCATAGGGGGTAAGAGCATAGACACTCCCTGGCACGAAGAAGTCCCGTTGAAGAACTTCTTCCCCAAGCCCAGACGGTTCAAGAGAGATTTGCTCAAACAGCTTCTTGTAGCCGAGAAAGACCTGACCTCCGATGAGGAGATAAGGGAACGGCTTATGGAGAAATTCGGCGTTGCCATCTCCCGTCGCTCCGTAGCCAACCTGAGGCGTGAGCTAAAAATCCCTGCCGGTCACGGGAGAGCCGCTCAGCAGGTTAAGGAGGCAAGATGAGCGTAGTATATACCGAAAAAGATAAGTGCAAGGGATGCTACGCCTGTATCCGCGGTTGCCCGTGCAAGGCAATCAAGGTAGAGAAGGGACAGGCTGAGGTAATGAAGGAGCGCTGTATCGCCTGTGGCACCTGCCTGCAGGTCTGTGTGCCCAAGGCGAAGCTGGTGGAGAGCGATATCGGAGTGGTGCGCCAGCTTCTTGCCGAATTCTCCAACGTCATCGCCATCCCGTCATCTTCGTTTCCAGCCGCGTTACCTGAAATGAAGCCCGGGCAGTTCGTCAGCGCTTTGAAGAAGCTGGGGTTCCGCGAAGTCATGGAGGACGCCTTCGGCGCTGAGCTGGTGTGCCGGGAGTACAGCCGGCTGGCACAGGAGCGAAAGGGACAGCTCATCCTGACGTCAACCTGCCCGGCGGTGGTCTCCTATATTGAAAAGTATTATCCCCAGCTCGTGGGCAACCTGGCACCGATAGTCTCACCCATGATGGCTATGGGCAGGCTCATCAGACAGCGGTACAACCCGGAGGCAAAGGTGGTCTTCATCGGTCCCTGCGTGGCTAAGAAGGCGGAGAACAAGGATGAGAAGGTCTCCGGCGTGGTTGATGCCGTCCTGACCTTTCCTGAAATCAAGGAGATGTTTGCTGCCGCCGGCATCAGTCCGGCTAATGAAGCGGATGGTCCGTTCACCGGGCCCAAGCCCTACCTGGGGCGTTTGTTTGCCGCGTCGGGTGGCTTGCTCGAGGCGACCGGTCTATCAGATACTATCCTGCAGCACGACGTCATCAACGCTCACGGCAGGGACTACGTGGTGAAAATACTGCGTGAGATAGCACAGGGGGATATCAGTCCCAAGTTCGTGAACCTGTACTTCTGTCATGGCTGTATAGATGGACCGGTCATTGACAACGAGCTGAGTACCTTCCGCCGCAAGGAGCTGGTAGCCGCCTATGCATCCAGGGAGGCAGACCCGGCGCAGACGCAGAGAGACCTGGAAAAATATGACGGATTAAACCTGCGGCGGAACTTCAGCGCTCAGAGCGTCCGGTTGCCGACGCCAAGCGAAGAGGAAATACAGAACGTCCTCAACAAGATGAATAAGGCTCGACCGGAGAACCAGTTCAACTGCGGCTCCTGCGGTTACGGGACCTGCAAAGAACTGGCTACCGCGGTGTGTCAGAGCCTGGCAGAGGTGAATATGTGCTGGCCCTACGTGCTCCAGCAGTTGAAGGATGCGCAGGAAGGACTGATTCAGGCTGAGAAGCTGACGTCCCTGGGCCAACTGGCGGCATCAATCGCCCACGAGGTCAACAACCCGCTCGCCGGCGTGCTGGTATATACCCAGTTGCTGACCAAGAAGGTCGAGAGTGATAAATTTAACAGGGAGACCGCGCTGGGTTATTTGTCCAAGATGGAAACGGAGCTGACGCGCAGTACCAAGCTGATACGCAACCTGCTCGATTTCGCCCGGCAGTCGACGCCGAGCCTCAGAGAAGTGGACATCAATGAGGTGGTGGGCAGGGCGCTGGACCTCGCCGCGCATTCCGCACAGCTAGCGCATGTACAGGTTGTAAAGGAATTAGACACCTCAGTGCCGAGAATTATGGCAGATTTTGACCAGCTTCAACAGGTCTGTGTAAATCTTATCGTCAATGCCATCCAGGCTATGCCAAATGGAGGAACCCTGACCCTGCGCACCGGTGCTGTGAACGACCAGCTTAAGATACAGGTACAGGACACGGGCTGTGGCATACCCCCGGAGAACATGCAAAAACTCTTTACGCCCTTTTTTACCACCAGGAAAGAGGTCAAGGGCGTAGGACTGGGGTTGGCGGTGTCTTATGGCATCATCCAGCGCCACAGAGGCAGGATAGATGTGAAAAGCAAGGAGGGAGAGGGTACTACCTTTACCGTCTATTTACCCATGCGTTATGAAGAGAAAAGCTAAAATACTCGTGGTTGATGATGAAGCTATTATCCGGGATTCCCTGACTGACTGGCTTACGGATGTCGGTCACCAGGTCTCTTCCTCCGAGAACGGTCATCAGGCTCTGGACATTATTCAGAAAGAGCGACCGGAGATAGTCATCACCGACCTGGTCATGCCGGGCATCGATGGTCTGGAGCTGTTGAAAAGAATCAAACAGATGTTCCCGGAAATCCAGGTTATCATTATCACCGCTTACGGCAGTGTCCCCACCGCGATACAGGCGATGCGGGAGGGTGCCTATGATTACATCGAAAAGCCTTTTTGCCCGGAGAAGGCGGAACTGCTGATTGAGAAGCTGGTGGAGCGACAGGCATTGCTCGATGAGAACGTGTCCCTGCGCCAGAAGCTCGAAGACAAGTATTCCTTTGAGAACATAATCGCCAAGAGCGCCAAGATGCAGCAGGTGATTGACATCATCAAGGTGGTCGCCAGGAGCAACGCCACGGTGCTGGTCACGGGGGAGAGCGGCACCGGCAAGGAGCTTGTGGCACGGGCGCTCCATGCCCAGAGCTACCGCAAGGACAAGCCGTTCGTCGCCGTCAGTTGCGCCGCCCTGCCGGAGAGCCTGCTTGAGAGCGAGCTGTTCGGGCACGAGAAAGGCTCCTTCACCGGAGCCTACGCCCAGCGCAAAGGGAAGTTTGAAATCGCCGATAAAGGCACCCTGTTCCTTGACGAGATTGGCGAGATGAGTCCCAACATCCAGGTGCATCTGCTCAGGGTGCTGGAGGAGAAGGAGTTCGCCAGGGTCGGCGGCAACGAGCCGGTAAAGGTGGACGTCCGGCTCATTACCGCGACAAACAAGGATATAAGGAAAGCGGTTGCCGCCGGGCAATTCCGGGAAGACCTATACTACCGCCTGAACGTGGTTTCCATTGAGTTGCCGCCTCTGCGGGAGAGACGAGAGGATATTCCCCTGCTGGCGGAGTACTTCCTTAGGAAGTTCGCCCGGCAGAACCAGAAGAAGGTCTCCGACTTCAGCCTTGAGGCTGTGGATTTTCTCCTGAAGTACGAGTGGCCCGGCAATGTACGCGAGCTTGAAAACGCCATCGAGCGGGCGGTGATTTTGACCCGGAACGCCTATGTGGAAGCTAACGACCTGGCACAGGATAACGTTTTGATGACGCACCACAGGGTCAGCTCCGGTAAAAAGATTAGTGACGTGGAAAAGAACCACATCGTACAGGTGCTTATTGAGACTGGCGGCAACTGCAGTGAAACCGCCAGACTGCTGGGAATCTCCCGCATGACGCTCTATAACAAGATAAGGGCGTACGGGCTTACTGTAAATAAAGTGGACAGGCGCTGAACAAAATAGTTACATGAGTAAAGAAGGAGGCTTGCCGATTTTTCGGCAAGCCTCCTTCTTTTAATGGCAAGACAATTGCGTACATATAGTGTGGAGACTAAGGGTATCCATGGAAAGGAGCAAGAAAATGAAACCGATTCTGATTGTAGAAGACGAGACTATCATGAGGGAGTCGCTCCGTGACTGGCTTAAAGACAGCGGCTATGAGGTCGAGACCGCCGGTGAGGGCGAGACTGCCCTGAAGAATATATCCGAACAGGACTACGGGCTGGTCATCCTCGACCTCAGATTACCGGGAAAGGACGGTCTTGAGGTGCTCAAGGAAGCCAAAGATAAGAGACCCCAGCTCAAGGGAATAATTATTACCGCCTATCCTTCGGTACAGACTGCGGTAACTGCTATGAAAGAAGGGGCGGTCGATTACCTGTCCAAGCCGGTCAACCTGAATGAGTTGGAGCAGCTAATCGCTCGCACCCTTGGTCCGGTGCAGGTGGAGATAAAAAATAAAGCGGTGGTGGTGGCTGAGCCGACGGTTATCGAGGAGACCAGAGTCACCGAAGCGCCCGCCATCGTGCCGGAGGAGATACCGGTGCACCTGAAGCTGGGCAAGAACCTGCATGAAGCCGGTCGCTACGGAGAGGCGCTGAAGGAATTCGCCGCCATCCTGAAGGTAGCTCCGGGCAACATAGAGAGCCGGGTATGGAGCCGGAAGACGCGGGAGGCGATGCTGGCACCGCCCGTGGCGCCGGGTCAAGCCGCCACCGAGGCGGTCAAACCCAAGGAATGCCTCTGGATGAAGATGGGCATAATAGCGTACCGCCTGTGCACCCGCAACTACGAGTGCGTGACCTGCGAGTTCGACCAGACGATGCAGGATAAGATGGCGAGCGGCGAATCCACCGAGATGGATGCGGCGCTGGAGAAGTTCAAGGGGCTACCGGGGAACCAGAGACTGTGCCGCTACGCATTGAAGGGCGATGTAAGCCACAGGGTCTGCACCAGGCTGTTCCACTGCTCGGTCTGCGAGTTTGGACAGATGATGGAGGACGCACTACAGCAGAAGCTGGTAAAGCTGGCAGTGCGACGTGAGGCTTTGCTTAAGAAGGAGCAGAAGACGGCGGTGGCAGCTCCGGCGGCATAGCGGGGAACCCCAACGACGGTAGATTATGGTTACCTGTTTCCCCCTCGCCCGAGGGGGAAACAATTTCAGGGGATAGGGTTGTCTTACTTATTGACAGACCATTAATAATATTCTAAACTGAAGCCGCAGAAATAAGAGAGGGAGGAAAAATAATGGTAGCCAGGAAGAAAAAAATCCTTCTGGTAGAGGATGAGGCAGTACTGCGGGAATCGGTCCGGGACTGGCTGGTCGATGATGGCTATGACGTGGAGGTCGCCGAGGACGGTGAGCAGGCACTGGAGAAGATAAAGAAGGAAGAGTACGGCGTCATCGTTCTTGACCTCAGACTTCCCGGCATAGATGGTCTGCAGGTATACGAGGAAGCTAAGGAAATCCAGCCCAAAGCTAAAGGCGTGATAATCACGGCTTACCCTTCCAAAGAGACCAGAGACAAGGCAAAGAGACTCGGATTGCTGGACTACCTGCCCAAACCCTTCAAGGTCGAAGACCTGGAGAAGCTGATAGGCACCGCAATCGAAGAGGCAGAGGAAAAAAAATTAGCCAAGAAACACCTGTGGCTGGAGCTCGGCGCTGTATCCTTCCGGCTCTGTACCCATAACTACGAATGCGGCTCCTGCGCTTTCGCGCAGGACATCCAGGACAGGTTCGGCACCATCTCGGTTATCGGCGAGGACGAGGTAACGAAGTTCAAGGAGATGCCGGGCAGTCAGAGGCTGTGCCGGTACGCTTCAGTCCACTTCGTCAAGAAAGACCAGTCGTCATAACCTGACACTTGAGCCAATTATGAAGAATCCCCTCTCTTCGCGAGAGGGGATTCTTATTTTTAGCGTGATGAAAAAACTGCCTTACACAGTATAGCTAGACAGCACCTTGATTCTCTTGAGCATGTTGGGGTGTGTGGTAAAAAGCTCAAGAAGCTTATCGCCGAAGCTCATGCGCACTTTCTTTTGGCGCAGTGACATCAGTTCATCGTAGCTGATGGTCCCGCTCATATCGCGGTCAATCTGGGAAAGCTCCCTCAGCTCGTTCCACGCCCGCGCCGGGTCGTTGACGAAGAACGCCCTCATGCCCTCGACCTTCTTTAGCTCCTCCCTGCCCTTGAAGCGGGCATTGCCGTATACCAGCTTGTACAGCGCCGTAGCCATGTCGTGAGGCGTATTGCCCAGCTCTATGCTCCCTTTATCGGCGTAGTACTCGCGTATCCGGGAGCCGTAGAGCACCAGCATGTTGGTGATGAAGTATAGCAGGAAGGCAAGGATACCTATGACCACCGTGTAGTTGGAGCCACCTTCCCGGTTACGGGCGCCGCCCCACATCGTAGACCAGGCAATCCAGTACATTATCATCGGGATGGCGGAGAGCAGGGTGATAATCGCCATGTCGCGGTGCTTGATGTGGGCGATTTCGTGCCCCAGCACGGCTCTCAGCTCGTTCTTTTTGAGCAGGTGCCGGATGCCTTCGGTGACGCAGACGCGCCCGTCCCTTTTAGTCCGCCCGAAGGCGAAGGCGTTAGGAATCGCCATCTCCGAGATGCCAACCTTGGGCTTGGGCAGGTTAGCCGCTTTCGCCAGCTCTGCGACCATCTGGTGTAGCTCCGGCTCCTCGTCCTCCGTGACCCACCTGATGCGCATCGTCCAGCTTACTATTGCCGGGCTGACGAGGTACTGTATGCCCAGGATTATGAAGGCCAGGACAATGTAAGAGATGGC